>JAZDFP010000212.1:0-2354 GCA_043807745.1 Planctomycetota bacterium | reverse complement strand
TCTTATCGAACTCGATAATCGGATACCTATGCTTTTTCATATTATTTTTATGGTAGGACACATTTAATCATCTGCATTAGTCTATTTACCGCCCTCAAATGTGTCCCGACCGTAATTCTCCAAGTAAACAATAATGGGCGGTAGAAGCCTCCCAAATACCATGAATCAGGAAATTCCTGAATTCCTTTTTGAGAGCATCTTTGGTAAAAAGATGATGTATCAATCCCTTTTCTTTGCCCTCCAGTGGAATACAAGTTCTGGGTGCGATTAATTTGGATTTCCTTGTAT
Source organism: Planctomycetota bacterium (assembly GCA_043807745.1). Lineage (GTDB taxonomy): Bacteria > Planctomycetota > MHYJ01 > JACQXL01 > JACQXL01 > JAZDFP01. The sequence continues at coordinate 2,066 of JAZDFP010000212.1, read as the reverse complement.
GGAATCTGCCCCTATGCGTTTTAGCAACGGTTATAAAGATTATTCCTTTTGGTTTGAGTATTCTTTCTATTTCCCCAATTGCTTTTCGGATAGTTTCAATTCTTGCATGATTTATTACCTGGATACTGATTAAGGCATCAAAGAATTTATCCGGGTAGGGAAGTTTATCGTAGACCGACCCGCATTTCAAATCGGCTTTTAAGCCTTCTTTTCTCAACCATAGTTTTGTAATTCTCAATCCTTGCCTGGCAATATCAATACCATAGACATCGAATCCTTTTTTGGCAAAATAGACGGTGTGCCTGCCTGAACCACATCCCAGGTCAAGAATCCTTTTTACACACTGTTGCCTGAACAGGACGCTGATTTTGGGAATGTCTTTCTGCGGTTTTGTAAAGACCACTCCTTCTTTTTTAAAGATGGTATTCCATTGTTGATTGGAGCTGTAATCTGGCGACACCATACTAATTAAACTACTGGAGTTATTGCTCTGCGGTTTCCCAAATGTTGTAAATTAATAAAACAATGATTTGAACGTCAAGGAAAATCCTAACCACGAAAACACTAAAATAAATCAATGGGTCCTTTTCTTCGTGTCTTAGTGTCTTTGTGGTAAATATTTTTATACTTCCCTAATTATATCACGTAGGCAATAAGATAAAATAATTCACCGCTCAGAAAAGCAAACCACCATAAAAAGAATAGGATTCTGGCGAGTTTGCTATGCAATCCGTTAGTTTTATTCTTCTTCCAGTTTACTATACCGGTGGTGAGCACGCTGATTTCCAGTAATATTACGAGTGATGCGACTATACCGTGAATAATAAAATACGTCCGAATCGGGCTAATATTAAGAGTATGTCCTCCCATAGTTCCGCCCAATGTCCTGTATATCATATACCCGATGGACATACTCAAATCCCAGCAAATAGCCAGAATTCCTGTAAACTTATGATATCTCCATTTGTTTCTGCCGCTCAGGAATGCGTGGGTGAATAGGAATGCTACCGGGATTAATCCGATAGCGATAACAGTGCTGACAAGCGGTGCATTTGTCATTTAATTAATACCTTATTCCCAGATAAATTAAACAACAGGATTTAACAGATTAAACAGATTATTGTCTTCCGTTAAATCCGCTTAATCCTGTTGTTATTTTTCTTGAAACTCTCCATAATCATCTATATAATTATTTCTCTATTTATGAAAGAAATGGAATCACTTTTATTAGAGGCAAGAGGGACGTTAAAGAATGCCTATGCGCCATATTCGCATTATCGGGTCGGCGCTGCTGTTCTGACAACCTCAGGTAAAATATTCTGCGGTTGTAATATTGAGAATGCATCATACGGATTGACCATCTGCGCCGAACGGGTTGCCCTATTTAATGCCGTTGCGAATGGCTATAAGAAATTCAAGGCGATTGCCGTAGTTACCCCTGACGGCTCCTATCCCTGTGGTGCCTGTTTACAGGTAATGGCTGAATTCGCTCCGGATTTGACCTTGATTATATCGGATACCAAAACTAAACCGATTATTATAAAACTGAAAGACTTATTACCGAAAGCATTCAGACTGAAGGAGTAAGATATGTCACAAATAGTTCGTTGCGGTTTAATCCAGGCATCTAATATCAAGGGACCTGAGTCATCTAATTCAGCAATCAAAAAGGCGATGATAGATAAGCATCTTAAACTTATCAAGCAAGCCGCTGATAAAAAGGTCAATGTCCTCTGTTTGCAGGAGATATTCTACGGTCCGTATTTTGCCGCAGAGCAAAACCCGCGCTGGTATCAAATCGCCGAGAAAGTGCCCCACGGCCCGACCATTACTCTGATGCGTAAATTAGCCAGGAAATATAATATGGCTATGGTCGTTCCGATATACGAGGAAGAACAGACCGGCGAATACTATAATACCGCCGTTATTATAGATGCCGATGGCAAATACTTAGGCAAATACCGCAAGAATCATATCCCCCACTGTTATCCGGGATTCTGGGAAAAGTTCTATTTCCGTCCGGGCAATTTAGGTTATCCGGTATTCCAGAACAAGTATGCCAAAAT
>JAZDFP010000211.1:0-8798 GCA_043807745.1 Planctomycetota bacterium | reverse complement strand
TGCGGAGAAGATATAGTGAGTTTAAGTGCCGGTGATGTAGTCATTGGTTTTTCCTCCTTGCTGAAAGTTAGTTGAGAGATATTAAACATAAGTGCTATCATTAAGATTGCGCCGATTTTCGGATGCAGTCTTTTCATGCCTCCCTGTGCCTTCGGCAGATCCGCCTGTGGCGTGATAACTATGTTTTTTCCTGCCATAAATAACTCCTTTCGTTAAATTGGTTGCAGAAATGATATAAAGATTTAGAGATATTTTCAAGAATATAATAGCATAAAAAATAATGTTTTTCTTGACCTGTTAGAGATATATCTATAATTATTATCGTATCTATTTTGCTTACTATCAAGAAAAATAGTAAGCAGATAAAATAATCCGTTTAGTCCGCTTACATATATTTTTATTCTTTATGGCACAGATAATTATAAAAGAAGGGAATATCCATAAGATACTGCAATTGGATAAGGATGTCATATCCATCGGACGGGGCAGTAAAAATGATGTATTTCTGGAAGATAAAAGCATTTCGCGTTCGCATGCCCAGATAAGAAAAACTTCCGATGGTTATATGATTGTCGATTTGGATAGCTATAACGGCATCTATTTCCAGAATAACAGGATTAAGGAAAGAAAATTAGAAGTTGGCGATAAGATACATATCGGTAATTCTATAATTATCTTTGAGAAAGAACTGGAAAAAGCCGAAGAGAAACCGGATTTAGCTGCCGAGGCGCAAATCATCATAAAAGAAGGCGCTTCCTCTAAAACACTTAAATTGGATAAAGATGTCATATCTATCGGGCGGCATAGTAAAAATGATGTGATTTTGAGAGAGGGCGGTGTTTCGCGTATACATGCCCAGATAAGAAAAAATCCTGACGGTTATGTTATCGTTGATTTCGATAGCCGTAACGGAATATATTTTGAGGGCAGTAGAATTAAGGAAAGGAAATTGGAAATCGGCGATGAGATAGAAATAGGTGATGCCGTAATAATATTCGGAAGAGAATTGGTTGCAGAAAAACCGATAGTATTTTCCTTGTCATTATCGGTTGAGGAATTTATCAGCACCCCTTACAGGAATGTTTTCGCGTTATTTGCAAAAACCGCTATTATCATATTGATAGTCGGTGCAGTATTGGTATATGGTTATAGCAAGATAAAAGAAGGGATGAATCAAAAGATAAATCTTATTGTGACAGGGGCATCGTTTGAGCAATTCAGCCGGCCGGCAATGTTCCCGAATGGCTGGCAGCCTTCAGATAGCACTACTAAAATAATCGTTACCGACAGGGAATATCAAGAGGGCCAGCACTCGCTTATGATAGAGAAGGATATAAATAGCAAGGAATTCTATACCGAGTTTACCCATAATTCCATTTTCAGAGTGCCGGCAAAAGTAAAAACAAATCGTAACGAGATATATAATTTTGGCGGATGGATAAAATCAGACCAGTTAAGGAAATCGTTAGCAGGTTATAAGATTACCTGGTTTGATGCTGAACATCAGGTGATCAGGGAAGATTACTCTGATTTTATATCGAGTTCCAATGAATGGTGTTATTGCAAAATAAATACCAAACCTACCTTAGAGACCGAATACGGCAAGGTTTCCTGTGTGGTTTTAGGGATTAACGCCAAGGTCTATTTTGATAATATTTCATTATTCCAAATTAGTTCGGATGAAGCATTGCCCCAAATAGTAACAGATAAGTTAACTTTAATTAATCAATCATATAAACTTACGATTGCTCCTTCCGGTGTCTGGAGATTACAGGATATACGACGTTTTATGCAATTAAAAGGCGAATTGGTTTTTAAACCCGAGAACACGGAATCACGTCAGAGTTTTTATGGCCTGGGTAAAATAGTAACCCATACGCAAAACGAGAATATTAATATTACAAGCCAGATAGTGCATCCCGCTTCATTGGAGGTAATGAACATTTCCATGGAATCATATATCAGCCCGACACTGGGGATAAATTATAGTTTCCCATCCAACCTTTATAATTCTCTTACGGCTAAACATTTTTCTTTAGTCTGTTCATTGCCGATGGGTGATGCGAGATATATAAGATTATTAAACACTGCCGGAGAAATCATAGAAAAATCTTTATATGAGAAGATTAGTGGAAAAATGATAACGGAAATACACCTCGGATTAACCAGTAATATTGCCACGTTGAAATATTCACAACCGATAGATATCGTGATTACACGTGATTCAGATATGCTGCATCTTGCTCAAGTTTTTCAGCCGTCAGTAGCAGCGCCTAAAGACGAAAAAACGCCGCCTCCATCCAGGTCCAAGAATCCTTTAAGTTTTGGGATAGAATTTGGGTTGGAAACAACCATACAAAGTCCAACAGATTGGGAGCGGATATTGAGCAGGGCTGAAGAATTAGAGAAAAATAATAATTTTGGTGAAGCTATAAAATTATATCGCTTGATTACATTAGGGGCGGATAAAAAATCCAACGATGTCTCTGCAATTCAGGACAAATTGGATGTATTGGAAAATAAGGCTAAAGAAAACGTTCAAAATGCTTTCGATTCATTATCAGCGGCACGGCTAATGAGAGACTTTTCTCTATATGACAAGGCATCGAAAATGTTTCAGAATATTAACAAGCTTTATAAAGATACAGAATATGCCGAGCGAGCTAAGAATGCTATCCAGACGATAACAACAGAAACCCAGCAGATAAAGATTTCCGATGATAAACAGAAATCCGAGAAAATATTGCTGATTGCCGATGGCTACTTAAAAGAAAAGCAATTAAATATGGCGCTTAGGTTTTATCAGCAGATAATCCAGAAATACGGAGAAACCCCGGCTGCGCAACAAGCTAAACAAAATATAGAGAAAATAAAAAAGGAATTGCCAACGGATGATTCTCCAAATAAGCGTTAAGGGAGACTCAATTAATATAGTTTCTAAAAAACTGAAGAGGTAACTGATTATGTGGACTGGTATTGATATAGGTCATTCATATATAAAAATTATTCAGATAGTATCATCGTTAGGCGGTTTTAAATTGGTTGGAATCGCAAAAGTAAAGAATGTGTTACCGCTTCAAGCCAAATATAGTCCAAAACTTAATCAGTTCCTGAGATTACAAATCCAGCGTATTTTTAGTGAGAATAAATTAATTCCATCAGAATGTATTGTCGGAGTAACCGGAAAGGATATTAACTTACGAATTATTCAAATGCCGCCGATTCAATCGGCAATCCGCTTTGAAAAAATGATGGGATATGAAATGATGCAGCTAGGTGGAAAAAGCGGCGAAAATCTTTATTCCGATTATTGCAAGTTAAATCTTACTGATAAAAACTATCCGGAAATTCCGGTATTGGTTGGCATGGCTAAAAATACTTTTATTGATGAGGAGCTAAAAAGACTAAGGAGATGCGGAATTAGAGTAGCGGATATTTCTCCAAATGCAATAGCGTTATCACATACTTTAAGGAAAAATGAGATGGTGCTGCCGACAGAAACGGTATTATTAGCTGATTTTGGTTTGGTCAATGCTGAAATAATTATACATCGGGGTGAGCACTTAATCTTTGCTCGTAATATTGCTGTTGGGGGACAGGATTTGACAGAGGCTATTCATAATAGACTTGGTATCCCGCAAGAACAGGCTGAATCATTAAAAATAAGTCATGGTAAAATTCTACCGCGTGAGACGAAAATAAGCGGCGAAGACCAGTTGCTACAAGAAGCGCTCCGTAGCGGTGTCGGGCAATTCCAGTCAGCTATAGAATCAGCCATGTCTTTTGCCTTGGCACAATTAAAAATAGAACGATTATCACCCGACCGTATCTTGATTTCCGGTGGCAGTGCAAAACTGGGGGGATTAGCCGGCTATTTAGGTGATATGCTGAATAAACATGTGGAAGTTTTCGAGCCTTTTAAGAATATTAGATTAGATGGCGTTTCTTCAGAAAGCAGGCAGAAGATTGCAGAGTCTGCTTGTGATTTTTCCGTAGCACTGGGATTAGCGTTAAGCGGCACCTCACACGATAAAAATACGCATATTTCCTTTTTACCGCCGCATCTTAAAAAGAAAAGAGATTTTTATAAATCTATTTTCCCCTTGAGTGCAGCCGGGATTATGATATTTGTGGGGATGATTATTTGGATAATAAGTGTTTATGGTTACAATAGTAAAGAAGCGGAAAATATGAAGCAGCTCAAATCAGAACAACAAAAATTTATTAATACGCTAAAACGTGTCAACGAATTGCAAGACCGTAAAAAGTCAATAGATAATAATTATCAAAAACTGAATAATATTACACAAACGACTGATTTGTTGGACGTAACGATGAAATTAATATCTCAATATCTTTCTTCTGAAGCATGGGTTTCTCAGCTGACTCTTACACCGCGTGACCCGCGTCAGACACCAAAAGGCACTGATTCGGAAGGCTTAAAGGAAATTGTGATTAACGGATATCTGGAGGACGATAATACTGATAATATGGAAAAACTAAAAGGTTTTGTAGATGAACTAAATCAAAATAATGATTATTTGCCGCTTGAGGCTTCCCTGAAAAGACTTGATAATCCAAAAGTCGTTACACCGCGAGGGAAAAAGGAATTTGAGATAGTCATTAGAATAAAAGATAAAATTATAACTGCCAAATAATTATGTATTGGTTAATTAAAGAGAAGAAATTTGTTTTATTTGTTATCGGCGTCTTAATTTTAGTGTTTGCAGTATATTACTTGTTTATTGCTCCAAATCAACGGGAAACTATTAGATTAAAGGCAGAACAAGCTACAATTCGTCTGGAAATAGAGAATAGAGTGAAAAAAGGAGATTTTATCGCAGAGAAAAGTATCCAGAATGCCGCTGAGGAATTGAAATTCATGGAAAATAGATATGCCACATTGAAGGATAGAATAAATTTCAAACCATTACCGGGTTATCAATTACCAGGTAGTAAAGATTTAATCGTAAATTTCCAAACATTACTGAAAGAGGCTCAGAAACGGATGGAAAAAAAGGCCGCTCAAAAAGGCATTCCGATACCCTCTAAATTGGAGTTCCCATTAACTAATGATAAGATTGTTTTATACTATGAAAAACTGGATATGATTGAACAATTAGTAAATTTAGTAATGGATAGTAATTGCCAAAAAATCATATCTTTTGGTGTTACCGAAAGTGATTTTAAGGATTTCAGTGACATCAAGGAAATAATGAAAACTAATTCATGCACTAAAAATATGGTTTTTATCAAAATAAATGGAAGTTTTAATTCAATAATGAAATTCGTTAATTTACTTAAGAATGCCGGAAGATTCATTGCTCTGGAAAAAGCAATTATAGAAAATACGAATCCTGATTCGGATAAAATTACGGCCACTTTCATTATTGCCGGCGTTAAGTTGGCAGATGTGCCTGCTAAATAGGGGAGAAAAGAATTATGTTTCGGTTAACTAAAGAAAAAATTATTGTCATCATAGCCGTCATATTTTTAGGACTGATTTTATGGATGTTGGTTTTTAAGAAAGGTGGAACATTAGAAGAATGGGTCTTAAGTCAGAAACCCCGGACATATTATGCTATACCGCCTAAAGAATCTATTTCTTCTTCTGCCCAGGTTAATCCTGTTAGGAATCCGTTCGTTTCTCAAACTCAAAAAGCAGAGTATGTTATTGACCTTTCCCTGCCTGACCCGATACGGAAGCAATTTACTCTGGTCGGATTTAAGCCTTTCCCTGATAGCCGTTGTGGTGATAAAGGCACCTTAAGAATACAAACAGGTAAAAGTTACTCTTATGATAATTCTATAAAACTTGCTTCTCCTTCTTCTGGTTCCTTACCGGCTACCGAAACACTCCAGACACTTATTATTGAAACAAACCAAAACCTGAATCCTTCTCCTGATAAAGTAACTCCTACTCCTGAAACACCCATAGATGATGATGTGCTTACCTTGCAAAATGGACTTGAAATAAGAGGTAAATATATAGGTGAGGATAACGATAATGTATGGTTTGTCCCGGCAGGACGTAATGCCGTCGTTACTTATAAAAGACGGGATATATCGAATATAAAACGCACTTCTTATACTACCGACGAATTGTACGAAATTGAATTGAAAAAGGTTTCTGTCGATGATGCTTATTCCTGGTGGAGATTGTCAGAGTGGTGTTTTGAAAAAGGGTTGGAAGACAAGGCGGTCGCGGCTTTGCAAAAAGCCGTTAAAATTAATGACCACGAACTTAAATTCTACCTGAAACTCTCTGATTATTATCGCAAGAAGAAAGATTTTGACAATGAATTTGCTCTTTATCAAAAAGCGCTCCAATCGACCCTGATTAATAAAGAGACAATCTATTTTAAATTAGGTGAGGCTTACGAAATATTAGGGCTATTCAAGGAAGCCTTGGATTCTTACGAAAAAGCCGTAGGCATTAATTCTAATTATGTGGAAGCATTGCTTAATTCAGCTAATCTGTATTGTTTAACCCGTAATTATGATTCGGCATTGAAAATATATGAACGATTGAGAGACCTTAGTCCGACAGAAGTAAAGGTTTTTGAAGGGCTCGGATTATTGGAGTATCAGAGGGGTAATTTAGCTAAAGCGCGGGAGATTCTTTTAAAGATTGCAGAACGGTCGGGTATATCTGCCGATACCCTGAATATTTTGGGCATGCTTTTTGTCTTGGATGCCGATTATTCTAATGCCGGCCAGTATTTTATTAAATCCATATCTAATAACCCCGATTGCACCCCGGCATGGAATAATTTGGGTTTCCTTTATCTGTCGGCAAATCTTTATCCTCAGGCAGAGATGTTATTTAATGAATATAGCAGCCTTAATCCCGCCGATGAAGTATCTCTTATCGGATTGGGTTATCTTAAATGGCTGAATAACAAAACGGATGAGGCATTAACTTTATTTAATTCGGCGCTTAAAATGATGCCGGATAGTTTTGTTGCTCATTATGTCCGGGGACAATTATATTTCAATCAACAGGATTACCAGAACGCCCAGCAGGATTTTGCATGGTGCCTGTCAACCGTACCGTCATTCACCGAAACACTTTACTACCTGGCGATGGTTTCACTCTATCAAAAAGATTATAAACAGGCTATTCAGTATTATAAAGCCTATTTAAATCAGATGCCTCCTAATCTGATGAGCGGGGTGGACGATTTTAATTCGTCTATTGCTTTGGTGGGGAATGGTGATATCGGACAAGCAAGAAAAATATTAACTGAAGATAATCATCTTAAGAATTATGTTCCTTCCCTTAATTTACTGGCTTATATTGATTATAATGAACATAATGTGGAACAAGCCATCAAAAGATTAGAAGAGTCTATGTCCATAGACAAATCAATTGCTAATGCTTATGCGCGTGACAGTTTGGACAAGATTCGCCGGGCTTTTAACCAGACTATTTGGTCGGATAACTTTGACAGGGTTGATAGCAATGTTCTTGGAGGTGGCTGGGCTGAAACGGAAAAATACGGCGTTGAAATCGCTATTGTCAACAAGCAGTGTTTATTCAAAGGCTCTCAATCATTGAACGCAACCGGATTAGCCACTATTGAAAAAACAGTCTCCAAGTCAACTTTTATTAAATGGGAAGTAAGATTAAAGATTGATTTAACAAGTGATGCTATCGCTGGTATTTATTTCTCTAATTCGGCAAAAGACAATACCTTATTTATTGCCCGTAACAAGCAGCAATTTGTTTATGGGTCTTCTAATAAACCGGATGCGCCGCCAGCCGAATGGCTGCCTTTCCAGAAACAGGTTACTCCAGCAGAAGATTTTAAAATAACACTGGAACCGGTCGTATCCAAAGGACGTCTCGCAGAATTTCGTTGTTTCATAGATGATGTTCTTTGTGGAACGATTCAGGTTAAGAGTAATTCGTTCAGCAATTCCAAAGATACTACTTATCTTATAGGCATATTCGGCTATGCACCTCTAAATAAACAATGGGAATTAGCTGTTAAAAACGTGAAAATCTTTGAGGAAAAGATTAGATAACTTTCACCGTATCAGTTAAATCAGCTAAATCTGCTTACTCTTTATTGTTGAAGAAAGGAGCAAAAATATGAAAAGCCTGAAAGGAACAGGAACGGAAATAAATCTTCTTACCGCCTTTGCCGGCGAATCGCAGGCGCGGAACCGCTACACCTACTTTGCCTCACAGGCAAAGAAGGAAGGTTATGAACAAATATCAGGCATATTCTTGGAAACTGCTGATAATGAAAAGGAACACGCCAAAAGACTTTTTAAGTTTCTGGAAGGCGGCGATGTGGGGATTACCGCATCTTTCCCGGCTGGTATAATCGGAGATACTAAGGTAAACCTTAAATCAGCGGCTGATGGAGAAAATCACGAACATACAAAGATGTATCCTGACTTTGCCCGTATCGCAGAAAAAGAAGGATTCCCGGAAATAGCAGGCGTATTTAATTCAATCGCAGTAGCGGAAAAGCAACACGAAAAGCGATATCTGGCGCTTCTTGGGAATATCAAGCAAGATAAAGTATTCAAACGTGAAAGAATTATGGAATGGAAATGCAGGAATTGCGGATATGTTCATAAAGGGGCTGAAGCGCCAAAAGAATGCCCGGCATGTGCACATCCCACAGCATACTTTGAACTATTGGCAGAGAATTATTAGCACCTACGTAATGAGGTCGTTGATAAAGCTTTCTTTTTGTCATTGCGAGCGACCATCGGGAGCGTGGCAATCTTACATTAGTTTATGAATAATGTGGGATAGGGATATTAAACCTGATTTTTCG
>JAZDFP010000210.1:0-3164 GCA_043807745.1 Planctomycetota bacterium | reverse complement strand
ATATGTAAGGCTTCAGCTATCAATTCAGAAGGGTCTTCACTAGCCTGGTCACTGATACGGTGTTCGTGGTTTCCTTGCACAGAACCCAGGATTTTCTTAGCTATCGGTTCAAGTATTTTGGTAATGTTCTTCCGTTGCATTTTAGGTTCTACTATCTGCTTATAGATGTTCCCTTTGCTTCCCCTGATGACCGCTTCAATTAAGTCTCCGTTTAGGATAGTATAAACGTGGGCGTTCCGCCTAATAAATTCTACTGTTCTCAAGAAATGCTTTAATGAGAATAGCGGATGCCCATAGTGAACATCTGAAATTGGCACAATCCAAACCTCTTTTAAGGTCTTGGGCAAGGTGTGGGCATAGTAGACTAACTCACCCTCAATTGCTTCCATAAAACCTCACAGCAGAATCCCGTTGTTCCCTCGCAATACCATATAAGGAATCTATAAAGTTTGACAAGGTCAATGGCATCTAATTGTTCTTTACTCAACACTGGCGGTTCTCCTTTTACTTTATGATAGCCGAGCGCAATTATTACATCTTCTGCAAATCTTACTAACCGTTTAACTTCACCTACTTCATAGGGAGTAGTAGGGTTGTGATTAAATGGGCATACCCAATCAACAGCAATGGCTTCTATCTTTGATTTCTCATCCACTTTTCTTCACCTTCTATATCCAAAGTGTCTGTGATGGTAATTCTTCTTGAACCCAGAAACCTCTCCAGTTAATCATATACCTTTCGGGATAATTGTCGAAATGCCAAATAACTCCATTACCATAATCAACTGATATTCTTATCATTCCTTCTTCACCTTCTCCTCTAATAGTTGCCTACTTCTACCCAACCTTTCCCTCCACAACCATGACAAATTACTGGTTGAGGAACGGCAGGACTTTGCCCGTCATCATAAGGTTGTATTGTGCCGCTCCCGCCACACACTGGACACAAAACTGCTTTACTCATTTCTTCACCTTCTTTTTACTTAATGACTTCTTAACTATCTCCAAACTAAGCGGCTTATCGACTCCTCTTAAAACCTCGCCAAAGTCTTCGGCTAGTTTGACACATTCATCTACTGAGCCTAGGACATAAATATCCAAGCCGTGTATATGGTAAGGGTCAAATACCCCATTAAACTGCATCCTTAATTTGATAAGTAGTTTATGATAATCTTCGTCCGATAAATATGGTTCAGGTTTTGTTTTCATATTTCTTTAGTTCCCGTTGTTCAATTTGATAAAATGGTTCGAATTTAGTTAGACTGTCTTTATTGGGTTTAATAAGAGAATGACTTTCTATCCACTTCACCATTTCTCTTGTCCCTTCTCTCTTTATGCTCTCCTCATTGGCATCTATCATACAATCAGGGCAGTTTGTTACCCACCAGTTTTTGTGCTTGTTACACCAATATAAAGTAATATCAAATTTATTTTCCATCTTTCACCTTTTCTAATTCTACCATTAAAAGATAAGTACTGTCAAGTACCTCTTTAACCTGCTCTTTAGTAACAAATTTCTCTATTAGCGGATACCTCTTGTTTACCCTAGCATTAGTGAGTTTGGTTATTCCTTCTATAAGAGCATCGTTTTCAAAGTTCATATCATTTTCATTCCGCTTTGCTTTTCATGCCGATTTTTAAGGATAGATAACACTCTCACATTACGGTATCCGCCATGCAATAAAACATAAATCTTATCACGCTTAAACCCTGCCGGCATCGGAGCGCATAAATCTAGCCAGATGATAAATTCAGTATGTTCTTGCGCCCATTCTTGAAACTGCTGTCGGGCTGGTACATCTGCGCTAAACGCCTTGCTAATTTTATAACCCTTCAAATCGTGGGATTCTACAAGATATGGCGGGTCTAATAAAACCCACTTAAATATATCATTACTTTGTTCTAAATAATCCTCAACGGCCATGTTGTGAGTAGCGTTTGGATTATCTATATCAATACGAACGTCCCCAATAGTGGAAGCTCCTGAGAAGAGATGCAACACTTTACCAGGTTCCTTTTTAATATGAGATAAAATTAAATGCTTAACAGTTGGGGTAAACTCACCATCATAATTACCCTGCGCAGTTCCCATACCAATCAACTCATAGGCGAACTTTCTCATTTCAACTCCAATCGCATTAAATCATCTATTTCTTTGAAACCTAATTGTTTTTGCTCCGATGTCTCTCTTGTCTTTCTCGGCGGCTGATATATTCCGTGAATTTTATTCCAATACTCGCTGCGCTGAATATCTTCTCTTTTTAATAGGATTAGTGGCTTTGTGGGATTCACCAAATTAGCATAAACAAGTTCTCGCCGTTTGTTTTCAATCTCAATAGCCTTATCTATCTTGTCATCATCAAACCAGTTTATCCCTCGGTCATGATAAGTCCGATGACAACGGCGGCAAAGGTTAATAGTTTCAGGGCTAATCTTCCCCTCTTTACAATCATAGTGGTGGGCATCAACGAATCTATCGTTACCACAAATCTCACAGTTCACTTCCACTCCAACTTATCCCCATTGTTCGGCCATAGCATTTGCGATTGAAACAGGAAAACGGCTTCTTTCTTTCCCCCTATTATCACTTGGAGACATTAAAAATACCGATTGTTTTACCTCGGTCTTATCTAGCCATTGAGTACGTTTTAATTTCGGCAATCCTTTTAACCAAAGACAGGTTGCTTTACTCTCGTTACTACCAATAAACCAGTGAGGCTGAACACATTGAGTATAATCAACACCTATCAACTCAACGGCGTATTTATGAGGTATGGGGTTTTCTCTACTTATTTTATCAACAGAAGCATTTATTATTTCTTTTGTAAGTTCGCAACTTTTCCTTAGTTTATCCCATCTGCCAGGTATCTCGTGTAACCATCTTACCCCACTATTACACTGATACGTACAAGGGTCATGTGCTATTAGTAAATTGATAGTCCTGATAAACTTACTTCTTAATAGTTCCCGAATATCACACTGTATATGCCATTCGGGATTACCTTCAGTGGGCAACAAATCACAAGAATATGACTCGTGGCCCTTATCACGGAAGGCCTTACAAACTACTTGGCTGAACTCACAAGCCACTAAAACTTTCATTTCAACTCCAATTTAGCAAAGACCGCCCCTTCAGGGGGAACGAATAATCCGTTCTTTATAAAC
>JAZDFP010000209.1:0-9591 GCA_043807745.1 Planctomycetota bacterium | reverse complement strand
AAACACGATGGACAAGGCATCGGATGATTTGATGAAACGATTGGTTAAATCAATGGCGACGTTGAATAAGACTGCGTCTGAAATAATGATAAAAATAGGCGTCAATGCCTGCACTGATATAACCGGTTTTGGGCTTATTGGACACGCTTATGTCATCGCGCAGATGAGTAATGTAACCGTAAAAATTAATACAGGTAAACTGCCCGTATTTGAAGAAGCAAAAGAATTTGCCCGTGAGAATATTATGCCCGGCGGCTCATTCAGTAATAAAGATTATTACGGACAATTTGTGGGTGTGGAGGAAGGTATCCCTCAAGAAATCCAGGATATCTGTTTTGATGCCCAGACTTCAGGCGGCTTATTGATGGCGGTAGATAACAAAAAAGCGGATGCTATGTTAAAAGAGTTGCATCGCCAGAACATAAAGGATGCATCTATTATCGGGGAAGTGATTCCTAAAGGGAAATCACATATTATATTACAGGCTGTCTAAAAAGTCCCTTGCTGTCATACCTGCGAAAGCAGGTATCCAGATTTCTTGCTGGATTCCCGCTTGCGCGGGAATGACATACGGAGTGGGAATGACACTTTTGGGACAGCCTGATTAAGTAAATAATAATGTTAGATAAATATATCAAGTCAACATATCAATTCAAACGAGGCTTCGGCTGAGGACTTCTCCATCATTAATAGCCGGTGGTTATAATCACAACTGAAATTACGCCTATTATCCGGCGTCCTGTCTTCCAGAGGGACGAAACTAATTGTAAAAACTTATATAAATCTTTTAGAAAGGAAATAGTAATATGCAAAAAATAAACGTTACTCTTAAGGATGTAAATGCCGTGTATGACGGTCCGGAAGGAAAACTCTGGGAATTGATTATGGGCGAACAGATACACGTGGGCGGATTCAAGTCATCTAAGGCATTAGCAGATAAAGCCGGCATTAAAGCCGGGATGAGAGGTGTTGACCTTTGCTGTTGCCTGGGCGCGGGAATGAGATTCCTTGCCAAAAATTACGGCTGCGCTATGGCTGGAGTTGACGCAACCAAAACAATGTATAATAAAGCAATTGAAAGGTGCAAGGAAGAAAAAATGTGCAATCACCTGGAATTCAAACTGGCAGACGTTACGGCTGTGCCCTATCCGGATAAATCCTTTGACTTTGTCTGGGGCGAGGATGCCTGGTGTTATGTAGTTGACAAGGACAAACTGATTTCTGAAGCCGCCAGAATCCTGAAGCCGGGTGGTAAATTGGTCTTCACCGATTGGATTGAAGGTTCCAAGGGATTAAGTGACGCTGAGGCTGAAAGAATCAACAGGTTTATGAAATTCCCTTATATGGAAAGCCTCAATGGATATAAGAAACTTATTGAAAAGCACGGGTTTAAAGTTATTGAGGCGGAAGAATTAACCGGTGAATTTGCCGGTTATGTCGATTTATATATTAAGATGTTGACCGAGCAATTAACTTATGATGCATTGAAGATTATCGGAAACGATATGAACCTCTTTCAGGCAATGGGCGGAGAAATGATGTTTATGTCCCAAAAAGCCCACGAAGGAAAAATGGAACGAGGCCGTTTCATTGCAGTGAAAAAGTAAATTTGATATACTATTCTTGTAGGGGCGAGACTAACTCGCCCCTACAAATCAATACAAATTCCAGGAGATAAAATATGTCAGCAAATAAATCAAATAAGTGTAATCAGAAAAACAGTCCCTGCCGGAAAAATGTCAAGCCGCCACCCCAAACAACTTGTCAGAGTAAAACAAACCCCTGTCAGGCGAATTCAGTAAGCCCCTGTTCTGCCAAAAAAACGGATATGAATTCCTCAGAATCACTGGATTATTTTGAGAATATGGTCGGTAACAATCTGGAATATGCGGAAAAAGCCAAAGCCTCCGGCAAGAAGGTCGTCGGCATATTCTGCGAATATACCCCGCGTGAGATAATTATGGCGGCAGGAGCCATCCCGGTCTGTATGTGCGGCGGGAGCGAAGCGACTATCCCCGCGGCTGAAGAAGATATGCCGGCGAGTATATGCCCGTTGATTAAAAGTTCTTACGGCTATGCCAAACTCAAAACAAATCCGTTCCTGGAGATGTCCGATTTATTAGTGGCTGAAACCACCTGCGACGGCAAGAAGAAGATGTATGAACTCTTAAGCAAGCACAAAAAGATGTATATCCTGGAACTGCCCCAGAAGGCAGATGACCCGGATGCATTTATTCACTGGAAAGCAGAGATAGTCAAACTGAAAGAATATCTGGAAAAAGAATTCAATACGAAAATAACCGACTCCAAATTAAAAGAAGCCATTAAAACAATGAACCGGGAACGATACCTCAGGACCAAAATAGCAGAACTTGCCGGTGAAGATGTTCCCTTGCTTTCCGGAATGCAGGTACTGATGGCTAAGAGTCTGATTTCGGGCATACCCAAAGATTTCAAGATGTATGAAAAACTTATTAAGGAAACAGCAGAGAAAAACAAATCAACGTGTAACAACAAACCCCGCATCTTGCTTACCGGTGTGCCTATGCCGCACGAAGCAGAAAAAGTAATGCGGATTATTGAGGAAGCAGGTGGAGCGGTCGTTGCCCAGGAATCCTGCACCGGACTAAAACCTATTGATGAAGGAATCAGGGAAGATGGCGACCCCCTGCAGGCGATTGCCGAGAAATATTTTCATCTCCCCTGCTCCGTAATGACTCCAAATACGAAACGGCTTGAATTCCTTGATAAACTAATCAGGCAATATAAACCTCAGGCTGTAATTGACGTTGTCTGGCAGGGATGTCATACCTATAATGTTGAAGCGTTTCTAATCCAAAAGTATATTGAAGAGAAATATCATCTACCGTATCTCAAATTAGAAACCGATTATTCGCCGTCAGATTCTTCCCAACTCAAGGTCAGGATTCAGGCAATGCTGGAAATAGTGAAAAATAGATAACCAGAATTATTCATGCGTTATTTTGTAATATTTTAGGATAGTTGTAACATTATACTAATAGGGAAATAAATGGACCATAATTGATTCTGAATAAATGACAGTATATTCTCATTCTTTTTATCACTCCAAACGGGGCTTCACCTGAGCATCCTGCCTACAATTATAACCGGTGGTTATGACGCAATCCTGATTTTCCATTACTTCTAAAACGATTGTAAACATTTCATAACATTACGGGATTCAGGATATAATCGTATCCATACAACTATCCAATTTAGGTTAGTCTCTTTCTTAATGAAAGGAATAATAAGTTTATGAGAAAAGAACTCGTTTTAATCATAATAGCTGGAGTATTTATAGGAATTGCAGCCGTAACTCTGGTTTCATTAGGCAACATTGCTAATATGGGGTTTTGTATTGGCTGTTTTGAACGTGATATTGCAGCTGCGATGGGTTTGCACGATTTTCGTATTTTTGCTTGGATACGACCGGAAATAATCGGAATTTTGTTAGGCGCCTTTTTAGCCGCCTTTTTTACCAAAGAATTTCACCCTGAAGGCGGCTCATCTCCTATCACCAGATTCCTGTTAGGAATGCTGGTTATGATTGGAATGTTGACTTTTCTTGGTTGCCCATTGCGTATGATACTCCGTATAGGCGGAGGTGACCTTAATGCCGTTGTCGGATTAATCGGCCTTACGGTTGGGGTTAGTGTTGGAGTAATATTCCTGAGGAAAGGTTTCTCCTTAGGACGAACCCAGAAACAAGGTAATTTAGAATCTTTAGTTATGCCGACTCTTATGATAGGTTTATTGATAATCCTCATTTTCCTGCCGGTCTTCAAGACAGGCGGTCCTATCTTTGTCGCCGGTAAAGGACACCCCGGTACTCCCGGCACACCCGTTAGTCAAAGTCTGGGGATTATTATATCACTGGGTTTTGGATTGATAGTCGGGATTCTTGCCCAAAAAGCGCGTTTATGTCTGGTGGGAGGCATCAGAGATATTTTCTTAATCCGTAATACTTTTATAGTGACAGGATTCCTTGCCATTCTACTGGTTACGTTGGCTTGTAATATTATATTTGGAAAATTCCACTTAGGTTTTGAGAATCAACCCGTGGCTCATACCGCTCATCTATGGAATTTTCTGGGAATGGCGTTAGTTGGACTCGGTTCGGTTTTTTTAGGTGCTTGTCCGCTAAGACAAATTATCTTATCGGGCAACGGTAATACGGATTCCGCTCTTGCTGTCTTAGGTATGTTCGCCGGTGCCGCAATCGTTCATAATTTTGGATTAGACAAAGCGGCAACTGTCTATGGTAAGGCTGCGGTAATTATCGCATTAATTGTGGTTCTTATCATCGGATACGTGAATCGGGAGAAATTAAGCGATTGAATATCCCGCTCCGATATCCATCGGGGTCCAAGTGACTCTAAAAGGAGACCAAACTATGATGAGGATAATCAATGCCCGAGGATTAGCCTGTCCCCAACCTGTAGTCATAACTAAAGAAGCATTGAATGAGTTAACATCAGGAACCATTGAAGTAATTGTAGACAATCAAGAGGCTTCAAGAAACGTCTCACGACTCGCCCGAAATTTAGGGTGTAAAGTTAAAATAAATAAACAAGACAAGGATTTTCTGGTGGAAATAACCAAGTTCACTTCCCGCCTGACCAGTTGTCCAGTCGGGCAGGCATCCAAGATTGAAAAGAAGGAAACGAAGCCCCCCAATAATATAGTGGTCTCTATCCCATCTGATACTATCGGAAGAGGTAATGATAAACTTGGCAAAACTTTGATGAGAGTATTCTTTCCCACCCTGCTTGAAGTCAATCCGAAACCAAAGAAGTTGATTTTTATGAATAATGGAGTCAAACTAACTGTAGAAGGCTCAGATTGTTTGACTACTTTGACTAAGTTAGAGAAAGGAGGAATGGAATTATTGGTCTGTGGCACCTGTCTTGACTATTTCGGATTGAAGGAAAAGATAAGGGTTGGAAGAATCTCAAACTTTTTTGAGATTACCGAAACTCTGCTCAATGCAGACAAAGTAATCAGAATGTAAATAAAGAAAGGAGAAGTCTATGAAAATAGTAAAGCAAGGTTGGAAATGCCTGATAATAATAGTAATAGTCTTAGGGCTGTTTACGTTATCCGGCAGTGCTGGTGAACCAATTACTATTGATAACATCAATTTTGGTGAGTTATGGCAGGGAGATGAGATTACTAAAGAAGATTTGCAGGACCACGTGGTGGGCATTGAGTTCTGGGGAAAGTGGTGCCCGCCCTGCCGGGCCGCGATGCCCCATCTGGCTAAATGGCACAACAAATATAACTCCCAGGGCTTTATCCTCCTCGGGTTTCACAGCACCAAGACAGAGACCAAAGAAGAGGTAACCGCATTCTGCAAGACAAATAACATAACCTTTAATATCTATAATGGGGGCAGGGTTTCGGGGTTAGATTTCTCTGGTATCCCACATTTTACACTCTTTGACCACACCGGTAAGATGATTTATGACGGGCATCCGATGGAGGCCGATGGCAAATTAGCCGCGGCAATGAAAGCCGCGCCGGACTGGCTGGCCGGCGAAGGCCCGTATAAAAAACTTAAATCGCTCGCAGATAAAGTAAAGGAGCATAAGGACCTGGGCAAGATTCTCAAAACGCTCAAGGAAAAACACCTGAATCCCGATGATGCGGATGAAAAAGCCGAGGCGGAAAAACTGGCCGAGAGATTGACCCGTTACGGCAACCGGCTGCTCCAGAAAGCCGAGGCAAAGAAAGATAAAGAACCGCTTAATTGTTTTAACCTCTATCAGCAGGCGGCTACGGTTTTCAAAGGCGATGAAATCGGGGATAATGCTGAAAAGATTATCAAAAGTCTTAAGGAAGATAATGCTTTTCAGGAAAATATGAATGCTGACAAAGAACTTGCGCAAATTATGGACGAGACGGAAAAACTGAAGAATTGTAATAAATGTAAAGCCTTTAATAAAAGATGTGCGTCTTGTCAGGAGAAAAATCCTTCATGGAATACGCTTAGGCAACGAATTGAAGGATTAATAAAAAAATACCCTAATTCGCCTGCGGCTGAAAAAGCTAAAGAACTTTTGCCAGTAAAATAACATATATGACAAAGTATATGCCTGATAAAAATATGCCTCGTTTAACTCAGGGCGTTCAATGTGCCGGTTGTGCCGCCAAAATAGGACCGGGTTTACTGGCTCAGGTCTTAAATGAATTAAAACAATCACGTCATCCTAATCTTCTGGTCGGATTCGAGACGAGCGATGATGCCGGTGTCTATAAACTCACGGATGATTTAGCTATCGTCCAAACGATTGACTTTTTCCCGCCTGTAGTTGATGACCCATATATTTTTGGTCAGATTGCGGCGGCTAATGCATTGAGCGATATTTATGCAATGGGCGCTAAACCTCTTACCGCAATGAATGTGATTGCCTTTCCGATACACGATATGGATATTGCGGTTCTCAAGGAAATTATGAAAGGTGGATTACAAAAGTTAGACGAAGCCGGTGTAACCTTGGTTGGCGGACATAGCATTGAGGATAAAGAAATAAAGTATGGGTTATCGGTCACGGGTATTATCCATCCAGAGAAAATCCTGACCAATAACGGAATCAAGGTCAATGATAATATTATTCTGACTAAACCATTAGGCGTTGGTATTGTCAATACAGCCGTCAAGGCCGGATTGGCTTCTTCGCAGATTATTGAAGCATCTCAACAAGTGATGATTACCCTTAACCGAGTGGCTGCGGAAGTTATGCTTGAAATAGGTGTTAACCCCGCACATAACCTGCAGATTGGGCAGCCCAAAGTAGAGGTTATGTGCGGGGTGAATGCCTGCACCGATGTAACCGGTTTTGGATTGCTCGGCCATCTCTGCGAAATGATAGCGCCTTCTCAATCCGGGATAATAATTGAAACATCAACCGTGCCTGTTTTGGACAAAGTTGAGGAATTTGCACAGATGGGTTTAATACCAGCCGGAACATACCGGAACCGGAATTTCAGAGAGAAAATGATTAAAAAGACTAAGGAAATTCCTGAATATTTAATGGATATTCTATTTGACCCGCAAACCTCCGGCGGATTATTGATTTCAGTATCGGAAGAGAAAACGGACGAGTTGATTAGGCGGCTTAAATCAAAGAACGTTCAATCGGCTTGTATTATCGGTAAAGTAGTTGCCGAACCCAAAGGTATGATTGTTTTATCGTAGAATAGTAATATATTAACCAAATGAAATATACCTAATGGAACCACGAATGAACACTAATAAACACGAAATTATCTACAAGGATTTGTCTTATCAGATTATAAAGGCATCTTTTGAAGTGCATAATATTTTAGGAGCTGGTTTTCTGGAAAAGGTCTATGAAAATGCCCTGATAATAAAGTTAAGACAATATGGCATAAAAGCAGAACAACAAGTTCCCGCAAAGGTTTGCTTTGAAGGCGAGACGGTTGGAGAGTATTATGCGGATATTGTAGTGGATAATAAAATTATCTTGGAATTAAAATGCGTTGAATTAATAACGCCGATACACGAAGCCCAATTAATAAACTATCTAAAAGCAACGGGAATGAAATTAGGTATGATACTTAATTTTGCCAGGCCTAAATTTGAGTATAGACGAATTGTTTTATAACTAATTAGTGTTCATTCGTGTTAATTCGTGGTTTTACCTAACGGTATTCTATTTAATAGTATCCCGTAAGGGACAATCGGCTAAATAATTACAGATATGAAAACAATCTATTTTGATAATGCGGCTACCTCTTGGCCCAAGCCTGATATCGTTTATGAAGCGATGAACTATTTCATGCAAGAGGTAGGTGCCAATCCGGGAAGGTCAGGTCATTCCAAATCGGTTGAAGCCGCCCGGATTGTCCATCAGACAAGAGAAAATATCGCCCAATTATTTAATGTTCAGGATACATCCCCACTGGGTCTGCCCCGCCTCCGCGGGAGAAGTCTGTCCGCCGAAGGCGGATCTGCCTCTGGCATGACCTCTGGCACCGATAATGTAATTTTCACCTCAAACGCTACCCATTCTCTTAATATCATCTTCAAGGGTATTCTTCATTCAGGAGATAATGTTGTTACTACTTCAATGGAACATAATTCCGTGATGAGGCCATTACGCTATCTTGAACAAAATACCGGTATCAGTATTACTGTCGTTCCCTGCCTGGCGGATGGCACATTACCTCTGGAGTTATTGGAAGAGCAAATAGAGAAGGATACTAAACTTATCGTGGTTAACCATGCATCTAATGTAGTTGGCACCATATTACCTATAGGTGAAATAGGGAAAATCAGCCGGAAACACGGTGTATTGTTTCTGGTTGATGCGGCACAAACTGCCGGAATTATTCCTCTGGATATGGTCAATGACAATATTGATTTACTTGTCTTTACAGGCCATAAAGGGCTGATGGGACCGCAGGGAATTGGTGGTCTGTGTATCAGAAATGATGTAGATATGACGCCTTTAATGCAAGGTGGAACCGGCAGTAATTCGGAGTATGAGATTCAGCCGGAAGTCCTGCCGGATAAATATGAAAGCGGCACTCTAAACACCGTGGGTATTGCAGGTCTCGGGGCTGGCGTAAAATTCATCCAAGAAACAGGTATAGTTAATATCCACAAGTATGAAAAGGCATTAACCAAACAACTTATTGAAGGATTATCAACCATTGCAGGAATAAAACTCTATGGACTTAGTAATGCCGAAAAACAAATACCGGTAGTTTCATTTAATATTGAAGGTTATAAACCCAGTGACATCGGTTATAAACTGGATAAAGAATTTGGGATAATGGCGCGGGCAGGATTGCATTGCGCGCCGATGGCTCATAAAACTATCGGAACCTTCCCGGAAGGAACGGTTAGATTAAGCCTGAACTACTTTAATAAATCCGAAGAAATAGATTATACGGTTCAGTGCTTGAGAAAAATAGCGGCATCATGTTATGAAAAGAATCGCGGCTCGGAAACTTTATGTATAGTCACTTTTTACTCAACGCATCACGTCTTAGAGGCAGAAAAGGCCATCAAGAACAAAGGTCTTGAAGTAAAATTAATACCGACGCCAAGAGAATTCAGTTCTAACTGTGGGATTGCAATGAGTCTGCTATGGGAAAATAAGGAAGTTGCCGTTGAGATTTTAACGAATAAAGGTATTCCGATAGAAAAAATCCATAAGAAGAATGAAACCACGAATAAACACTAATACACACGAAAAATACCAATATAATATCCAAATTATTGGTGTTTATTCGTGTCCATTCGTGGTTATCCCTTTCCGAAAGGAGGAATATATGCAGATGCATATACGTATAAGAATTCGCGGCCCTTGATAGAAGTTTGATGAATCAATCCCGAATGCTTTCGGGGGCGATTTACCCCTCCGGGGTTCTCGCAGAGAGCCCCTACGGGGCGTGCTGTCGCACTAACCACACATCCCCGACGAATGTAATGTCGGGAATAAACTATTGTGTATAACGTCCCGACATTCGTCGGGATAACTCGCTGTAACAACTAAAGTTTAACAGCGAGTAAAAGGAGGTGATTAAAAATGATAGAAG
>JAZDFP010000208.1:0-19101 GCA_043807745.1 Planctomycetota bacterium | reverse complement strand
GTCTGTTTGCATTACGGATAAGGTCTATTTATTAATCAGATGCCATTTCTTTATCAATCAGACACCACTCCTAAGGAACAGGGTGGGAATGTAAATGGTGGAGGGGGGTGGGGTATCCCCCCCCTGCCAATGAATGGATACTATTTTAAAGGGGTTATGACAACGAGTGTAAGGTAAATAAGACACTTTTTGGGGTTTTTAGAAGTCAGAAACGTAGCCATAGAGACATCCCGCCTGGGCGGGATAAACTCCGCACACGGAGAGGAAAATAGTTACCACAAAGACACAAAGGACACAAAGAAATAAGGAAATTATATAAGGAAAACAGGACAATAGGACGCAGATGAACGCAGAGAAATACGGATAAGAACCCTTTTACCACAAAGGCATCCCGCCTCTGGCGGAAAAGAATTTACGATTTTCTATTGACAACAGTAGTTATGCGATATATAAACCCATATCCGTCACATAGGACGCAGATAACCTCAGATAATTAAAGGGGTTAAAATAAGAAAACAGTTTCACCCTACAGTCCCGATGGACATCGGGGTGAAGGTGTGGAAGAAAAACCATATAAAATCCTGATAATCTGCGTAGCCGAAGGCTCTGCGTTTATCTGCGTTCTATTATTAAGATTTAATATGGCGGATTCCGATTTGTATATATGAACAATCCTGATAAAAAAATCGGTGCGGTTTTGGTGGTGGGCGGCGGTATTGCAGGAATGCAGTCTGCTCTTGACTGTGCCAATGCCGGGTTTAAGGTTTATCTTGCTGAGGAGTCACCGGCTATCGGCGGTAAAATGGCGCAGTTAGATAAAACATTTCCGACGAATGACTGCGCAATGTGCACCATTTCACCTCGCCTCGTTGAGGTAGAAAAACATCCCAATATTGAAATTATTACCTGCGCTAAGGTTCAATCTCTTGAAGGTGCACCGGGTAATTTTACTGCCAAGATATTAGAAAATCCGCGTTATGTTTATCCGGATAAATGTAATGCCTGCGGTGATTGCGTTTCTGCTTGTCCGGTTCGTTTGCCTAATCCTTTTGATGAGAAATTAGGTGAAATGACCGCTATCCATAAGCATTATCCTCAGGCAATTCCCAATAAATACGTTATCAGTAAAGAAGGGACCAGTCCTTGCCGGATTGGTTGCCCGGCCGGCGTTAATGGACATGCCTATGTTTCTTTGCTTAGCCAACGTAAGTATCCAGAGGCATTAGAGGTCATCAGACGTGTGCTTCCTTTTGCGGCAATCTGCGGCCGGCTCTGTCATCATCCTTGCGAGACAGAATGTAACCGCCAGGAAGTGGATGAAGCCATTTCTATCCGCTATCTGAAACGGTTCATTGCCGATACGGTCAAACAAAGAGGAGAAAAACTGCCTGAACCGGTGCCTGTAACCAAGAAAGAGAAAATTGCAATTGTTGGTGCCGGTCCGGCCGGATTGACCTGTGCTTTACGACTCAGGGAAAAGGGATATGCGGTTACTATTTTTGAAGCATCTGATAAAGCCGGTGGAATGCTCACCTCCTGTATCCCTGATTACCGCGTGCCGAAAGATATTGCTGATTATGAAATAAATAGAATCTTTGCTGCAGGCATAGAACTCAAGACCAATACACGTATCGGTAAAGATATAACTTTGTCCCAACTCAGAAAAGAATATAATAATGTCTTTGTTTCTATCGGCTATCAAGAGCCGGCTAAGATTCCGCTGGAAAATAGCGAGACCAAAGATGTAATCTATGGAGTGCCATTTTTAAAGGAAGCAAAATCTAAAATCCAAAATCCGAATTCTCCGCGTCTTTGCGGTGATAAAGTTGTAGTAATCGGTGGCGGTAATGTTGCAGTAGATTGTGCGAAAACCGCATTACGACTCGGTGCAAAAGAAGTAAGTGTGGTTTGCCTTGAGACCCGAGACCTGAGTCACCCGGACCGTATGCCTGCCCACGAATGGGAAATAGAAGAGGCGGAAGAAGAAGGAATTAAGATTCATTGTTCATTAGGTCCTGCTAAAGTAATAGTCTCCGCCGGGGACGGATCCGCCTTTGGCGGAAAAGACCATGGTAAAGCCGCTGGATTAGAAACTACCAAGTGCGAATCGGTTTATGATTTTTCATCCGGCACCAAGAAGTTTGCACCTAAATTCACCTGCGAGGCAGGTCCGGTTCTTGAAGCAGATACGATTATTATTGCTACGGGTCAAAGGGCAGATATAACCGGTTTTGAGGAATTGGAAAAGACACCATTCAAAACTATTAAGGCGGACCCGATAACATTAGAGACCAGCATTCCGGGTGTGTTTGCCGGCGGTGATATTGTCCGAGGACCTGCATCGGTGATAGAAGCAGTGACTCACGGCAACGAAGCCGCAATTTCTATCGAACGTTATCTGACCGGTCAAGACCTAAAAGAAGGCAGAGGTGAAAAGAAGACCGGTGTTGAATTATCCCAGAAAAGAATTGAGGAGGAAGTCCGCAAGAAACGTTTGAATATTCCTAAAGAATTACCTGAAGAACGCAAGAAATCATTCATTGAAGTAGAGAAGTTGATTAATGAGGATACAGCGGTTGCAGAGGCATCGCGCTGTTTATCCTGTGCACTGTGTTGCGAGTGTCTGCAGTGCGTCGCTGCCTGCCAGCCCAAGGCGATTGAGCATAATATGAAGTCAAAGATAAGAGAGATACCGGTCGGAGCGGTCATTCTCACCACCGGCGGTGAGATGTTTGATGCGAAACTCAAGGGCGAATACGGATTCGGCAGATTACCGAATGTGATTACCTCTATTCAGTATGAGCGAATACTTTCTGCCTCAGGTCCTTTTGTCGGCAATATTTCTCGTCCATCGGATAAGGCACATCCCAAACGCATTGCTTGGATTCAGTGCGTCGGCTCAAGAGACCATTCCTTGGACAAGGATTATTGCTCTGCGGTTTGTTGTATGTATGCGACCAAGCAGGCGATTATTACTAAAGAACACGAGTCAGATATAGATGCTTCTATATTCTATAACGACCTTCGTTCATTCGGTAAAGGCTATGAATATTATACCACTTCTGCACGGCAGAGAGGTGTAAAATATATAAAGAGTATTGTTTCTGCGGTTAAAGAGATTCCTGAAACCAAGAATTTACACATAACTTATCTGGATGAAAATAATAGACCCAAAGAAGAAGAAGTTGATTTATTGGTTCTTTCTGTTGGATTTACACCGTCCCAGACGGCAAAACAATTATGCAAAGACCTTGGTTTGGTGCTTAATTCTTATGGGTTTAATACGGAAGAAGAATTCAGTTATGGCGTAACGAATAAAGAAGGTATTTATGCGGCGGGAGTATTCAATGGTCCGATGGATATCCCTGAATCAGTGATGGGTGCAAGCGGTGCCGCGGCTCTGGCAGGTGAATTATTATCAGAAGCACGCAATACTCTGATTACCAAAAAGACATATCCGCCTGAAAGAGATGTTTCTAAAGAACCGCCGCGTATCGGCGTATTTATCTGCAGATGTGGAACTAATATTGCAAGAGTTATAGATGTTCAGTCTTTAGTAGATTTTGCTAAGAAATTGCCTGATGTGGCATATGCTGAAGAAAATCTCTATACTTGTTCTACAGATACCCAGCAGCATGTCATTCAGATGATTAACGAACATAAACTCAATCGGGTGATAGTTTCATCCTGCACACCACGAACGCACGAGCCGTTATTTCAGGAGATGCTCTGCGAGGCAGGCTTGAATAAATACCTCTTTGAGATGGCAAATATCCGCGACCAGTGCTCGTGGGTCCATATGGACTTGCCATTGGAAGCCACAGAGAAAGCAAAAGACTTGGTTAAGATGGCAATTGGCAGGGCGCGGTATTTGGAGCCGCTGAAGGAGCAGACCTTTGAAGTAGTGCCGAATGCGCTAATTGTAGGCGGTGGCCTGGCGGGTATTACGGCTGCATTATCACTTGCACGTCAAGGGTTTCTTACTTATCTTATAGAAAAAAGCGACAGATTAGGCGGTAATCTATGGGATATTACCTCTACTATAAATAATCAAGACCCACGCGAATATCTCAAGAAATTATTAGAAGAAATAAAGAACGAACCTTTACTTAAGGTTTATAAAAATGCTACGCTTACAGAAATTAATGGGTCTATTGGGAATTATACCTCTAAAATTAAATACGATTCCTCTCCTGTCACCCTGAGCCACAGTGGGATAAACTCCGCGAAGGGTCTCGGAGATTCTTCGCCTGCGGCTCAGAATGACGGCTCACTGAAAGAAGAAGAAATCCAGCACGGAGTCGTGATTGTGACGATTGGTGGCGTTGAAGCCAAACCGACATCATACTTATACGGTCAATCTCCGAATATAATTACACAATTAGAACTGGAACGGCAATTATCAGATGACGCTCAACGCTCGGAGTTTATCCCGCCTAAGGCGGGACTCAACGCTCAACGCTCCATCGTGATGATACAGTGCGTGGAAGCCCGCGAACCCGAGCATCCCTATTGCTCTCGTATCTGTTGCACTCAGGCAATCAAGAATGCCTTAAGAATCAAGAAGATAAATCCCGAAATAAATGTTTATATTCTCTATCGTGATATGATGACCTACGGGATGTGGGAATTATATTACCGACAGGCACGCGAGACAGGGATTATATTTATTAAGTATGAACCTGAGAAAAAGCCACAGATTACACAGATTAAAGACGGGAAATTATCTGTCCAATTATTTGATGGTTTACTCCAAAAGGAGATAACCATCCCGACAGATTTGATGGTGTTGTCAATGCCAGTTCGCCCGCAAATAGATGCACAAACACTTGCCACGACCTTAAAGGTGCCTTTGAATACAGAAGGATTTTTCTTGGAAGCCCACCTGAAGTTAAGACCATTAGATTTTGCTAATGAGGGAATGTTTCTGGCAGGGCTGGCACATTTCCCGAAGCATATAAATGAATCAATTGCTCAGGCAAAAGGAGTTGCTGCCCGTGCCGCCACAATTCTGTCCAAGAAACAGATGACCGTAAGCGGTATTATTGCACAGGTTGACCCGGATGAATGCATTGCCTGTTTGACCTGTGTCAGGGAATGTCCCTTCAATGTGCCTAAGATTGTCAAGAATAGCAAGATGCGTGATGGTGCAATTACTGATTCAGGAGTGGCTTATATAGAACCGTCACAATGCCACGGCTGTGGAGTGTGCGTTTCTGCCTGTCCGCGTAAAGCAATAGAATTAGCTCATTATAAAGATGACCAGATAATCGCCAAATGTGGAATATATGAGTAAAGAGACACAAACAACGAATAACGAACAACGAACCACGACAAGTGGTTTTGAGCCTAAAATACTTGCTTTTTGCTGTCAGTTTTGCGCCTATTCAGCAGCTGATTTAGCTGGTTCTATGCGTTTGCAATATCCGCCTAATGTGCGGATTATCAGATTGCTCTGCACCGGTAAGGTTGACCCTCTGCATCTTCTTAAGGCGTTTCAGGAAGGTTGGGACGGTGTCTTTGTTGCCGGTTGTCTTGAGGGTGAATGCCACTTCCTGCAAGGAAATCTACACGCAAAACAGTGGGTTAATTATGTTAAGGAACTGCTCAAAGAAATCGGGATAGAACCTGAACGTTTGGAGATGTTTAATATGTCTGCGGCAATGGGCACGAAATTTGCCGATACGGTTCGGGAAATTACTGAAAGGATTAAAAAGATAGGTCCTTCGCCATTAAGAAAAGAAGTAAGCGGATTAAACAGATAAAACGGATAAACCTGCCTGCCGGCAGGCAGGTCTGCTAAATCAGTTTATTAAAAAGGAGAATAAAAATGATTGTTGCTAAACGAAAACCGATTGATGAAATCAAAGAGATGCTCAAGCCATACCAGAAGATTCTTGTTCTGGGTTGCGGCTCCTGCGTTGCAGTCTGTATGGCAGGCGGTGAAAAGGAAGCAGGGATGCTTACTACAGAATTACAGATGACTTTTGAGTTGGACAAAACGCTCCCGCCATCCGGCGGGACGGAGTTTACCCCGCCTTTAGCGGGGCCCGGCTCCGCCAAGCAGATTGATACTATAACCATTCTGCGTCAGTGCGATAGAGAATATATTGAAGAGGTAAAGGATAAATTAGTTCAGTATGACACCATTCTCTCGCTGGCCTGTGGTGTGGGCGTGCAATTTACTGCCGAGGTACTGGCTGGAGAAAAAGTCTTATTGCCCGGGGTTAATACTACTTTTTTAGGAGCGACCATTGAACTCGGCACCTGGATGGAGCGTTGTCTTGCCTGTGGTGATTGTATTCTGGATGAGACGGGAGGTGTTTGTCCGGTGACAATGTGTTCCAAGAGTTTAATGAACGGTCCCTGTGGCGGCCACGAGAAAGGTAAGTGTGAGGTTGACCGCAACAGAGATTGCGGCTGGGTTCTTATCTACGAAAGATTAAAGAAATTAGGTAAGTTAGATTTAATGAATAAAATCAATCCACCCAAGAATTATGGCGCGGTCAAACGACCGGATAAGATTATTCACGAAGCATATCAAACACCACAGATTACACAGACCAAGGAGGCAAAATGAGTAAATTAAGTGAAGCATTAAAATCAGGTAAATTTGTAATTACTTCTGAGGTCGGTCCACCTAAAGGAACTAATATGGACGCCTGTTTGGATGAAGCCAAACATTTTAGCGAGAAAGTCACGGCGATTAATGTGACCGATATTCAAAGTGCGGTAATGCGGGTGGGTAGTTTAGCAACCTGCATAAAACTCAAGGAACGCGGTTATGAGCCGATAATGCAGGTAGTCTGCAGAGACCGCAATCGCCTTGCCCTGCAATCTGAATTCCTGAATGCGGCTATTTTCGGTATAGAAAATATTCTGTGTCTGACCGGAGACCATCAGACATTAGGTGACCATCCACAGACTAAAGGTGTTTTTGACTTAGATTCAGTCCAACTTATTGCCGCAGCAAAGGGATTAATGGAAGGCAAAGACCTCTCGGGGAACAAACTGGATGGTGTTCCAAATTTCTTTTTAGGTGGTGTAGTTTCCCCTGGTCTTGAGCCAGTAGAACTGCAGATAATGAAGATGGAAAAGAAGATAAGAGCCGGGGCACAATTCATCCAGACCCAGTCAATCTTTGAGCCGGATAAATTCCGCCAGTTTATGGATAAGGTCAAACACCTAAATATACCAATTCTGGCTGGTATTATTATCCTCAAATCCGTTGGAATGGCGAAATTTATGAATGAAAACGTTGCGGGTGTTTTTGTACCCGATGCTTTTATCAAAGAGGTGAAAGAAACAAAAGACAAGGCAGCCAAAGGCGTGGAGATTGCCGCACGTATCATTAGAGAAATAAAACCATATTGCCAGGGAGTCCATATTATGCCTTTAGGCTGGGGACATTTAGTGCCTGAAATAATTAAACAGGCAGGATTATAATATGAGACTGTCGACAAAATCTCTATTTTAACTTTATTTTCCTTTGCCTGTCAGCATCTCCGATAGGTTTTGGCTAAATAACTACAACTTTTTAGGTGTTACCTTGACGAAGTGTTTCTTCAAGTAATCTGATAATATCTGGGTCGTATATAATACCTGTTTTGGATTTAAGGTCATTTAATGCAGCCTCGCTACTGAGAACCTGTTTTTTGTAAGGCCGCACTGAAATCATTGAATCATAAGAATCAATAACTCTAATGATTCTTGCGTTAAAAGAAATGTCCTTGCCAGATATTTGGTTGGGGTATCCTGTGCCATCAAGATTTTCGTGATGTTGCTTTATTATAGTAAGAACACTTTCTGAAATCTGGAATTTAGCCAACCTTTCAACGAAAACTGCACTCGCCACAGCATGTTCAACTATCCGCGTCCAGTCTTCCTTTGAAAGTTCATTCTTTGGTTTGTCGAGTAATGTAAGAGGCCAGTATAATTTATCAACATCATGCATAACCCCTGCAATTACAACCTCATAACAATCCTTTGGTGAAAGTTTTGCCGTTCTTGCAACTGCCAAAGAATAACGAGCCACATTACTTGAATGTGTAATAACATGATCATACGCATAATACTTGCGTTGTTCTGTAAAAGAAGGGTTGTTTATTAAATCTTCTATTCGCTGATAAAAGTTATTTATCTCCTTAAGCGCTGTGATACTCAACACTTTTTCTTTAATAATATCATCCGTATTGATTTTCAGTTCTGCAAGTAATTTTTCAAGCATATGTTTTTATTATAGATAAAACCTAAAACGAAAGCAAGTATTTTTTGATTGGGTCGCTACAAATTACTCGCCTCGCTCCAGCGAGAGCGGAGCGGGGAGGAAGTAAATTCTAAATTTATGAGCCAGTCCCTACAAGACTTCTTCCCGCCTGTAGCGAGACTCGTCCTTCGGGGCGGCATTGGAGTATCCCGTTAGGAAGTAACTTTAAAACAATCCTAATATCTTACCATCCTCGGTGATATCATAGTGTGTCCCGGCTGGGACGCTCGGTAATCCAGGCATTGTCCTCATTTCACCGCAGAGCGGATATAAGAATCCTGCTCCAACAGATGCCCTGACATCCCGAACCGGTAAAGTAAACCCAGTCGGTCTTCCTTTTAGTTCGGGGTTGTGAGAAAGTGACAGGTGTGTTTTTGCCATACAAATCGGCAGTTTGTCATAGCCGAGTTCGGTGTAGAGTTTAATCTTACGATTTGCTAAAGGTTCATAACGCACATCCTTAGCTCCATAGATATTGGTGGCAATAGTCTCAATCTTTTTCTTGATGGGCCAGTCAAGTTCATAGAGGAATCTGAACTTAGATGGTTTCTCGCAGGCTTTGATAACCGCCTGAGCCAGTTCTTTACCGCCTTCACCGCCATTAGCCCAGACTTCTGATGGGACAGCGTCTTCAGCACCTGCCTGTTTGGCAAGTTTACGGACTAATTCTATTTCTTTATCTGTATCTTGAGTGAAACGATTAACAGCAACCACAACGGGGATGCCGTGAAGTTTCATATTCTCAATATGTTTCTGGAGATTGGCGGCACCCTTTTCAAGTGCCGGTAGATTTTCTTTAACGAGTTCATCAGGGAGTGGTTTACCGGCAACGACCTTACCGGCACCGCCATGCATCTTGAGTGCCCGGACAGTAGCAACAACAACAGCGCAATCTGGTTTTAGACCACTTATACGGCATTTGATATTGAGGAATTTCTCTGCTCCACAATCAGCACCGAAGCCGCTTTCGGTTACTACATATTCACCCAATCGCACTGCCATCATATCCTCAATAATAGAATTGTTGCCGTGGGCGATATTGGCGAAAGGACCGGCGTGGACAAAGCAGGCCGTGCCTTCCAAGGTTTGCATCAGGTTGGGCTTAAGAGCGTCTTTCATGAGCATAGCCATAGAGCCACCGCATTTGAGGTCGTCAGCGGTTACCGGTTTGCCTTCTCTGGTCATAGCCACGACAATTCTTCCGAGTCGTTGTCTTAAATCTTTAAGGTCAGTGGCAAGTGCCAAAATTGCCATAACTTCAGAGGAAACCGAGATATCAAATCCGGTTTCACGAACCGTACCTTCACCATTAAGACCGGTAATAATATTACGCAGAGCACGGTCACTGACATCAACAACCCGACGCCAGAAGATATTTTCAGGGTCGATATTTAATTGGTTGCCGTGAAATAGATGAGCATCTATAAATGCGGCTAAAAGATTGTGGGTAATACTAACCGCATGAACATCACCGGTCAGATGGAGATTAAAATCTTCCATAGGAAGCACCTGAGAATAACCACCACCGGCCGCACCGCCCTTTATTCCGAATACAGGTCCTAATGACGGCTGACGAATACAAACAATGGCTCTTTTACCGATGCAATTAAGCGCCTGAGTTAAGCCGATGGTCGTAACGGTTTTACCTTCACCCAATGGAGTTGGTGTGATTGCAGTTACATCAATGTATTTAGCCATTGGCTTATTCTTGAGTTCATCCAGAATATCAAGAGAGATTTTTGCCTTATAAGGACCGTAGAGTTCCAGATATTTTTCGTTAATGCCCCATTCTTTAGCAACCTGAGTAATTGGTTTCATTTTGGTTGCCTGGGCAATTTCTATATCAGTCCCGACCTGTCGGGACTTTGCGGTTTTAGACTTTGTTGTTTTGTCAGAACAGATACCTTTACAGTTATTTTCACGGGGTTGCAGGTTAGGCATAAATTTCTCCTTTCTTAATTACCCGTTCCGGGTTCTCGCTCTGAGAACCCGTCAGGGTTCGTAGAGTATTTTTTAGAATGCCTTGCGATAGGCGATTAAATAAGAATCGCAATAAATGAATTTATTCATTAATAATTCAGCGGTTATCATTGCATCCATCAGTTGTGTATCTAAAGGGTCAACAATGGCTTCGTCAAGTCCACAAGCAAGTGCCATAACCAAAGCAGTGCGATTAACCAAAGGACGGTCCAGACATCCTTGAGAAACATTACTTAAACCACAGACTATTTTGGGTGGCGGGTCGGCAAGCGATTTGAGTTCACGAATAGTCTGAAACATCAGTCCGATTTGAGCCTGACCGAATTTAACCGGAAGAATCACAGGGTCAAGATGAACATCATCTGTGGGAATACCGGCTTCCATTGCTGCGGCAAGAATTCTTAAACCTATTTCCAGACGAGATTGGATGGAATCCGGAATGCCTTTTTCATCCATAGTTAACCCCAGAAGACCGGCTTTATACTCTTTTGCCAAACCTACAAGGGTATTAAGTTTTTCTGCTTCACCGGTAGTTGAATTAATCAACGCCTTTTTCTTACAGGATTTCAAACCTGCTTTAATAACAGGCGGTTTGGCGCTATCAATGGCTAAAGGAACATCAACAACCTCCTGAATAATTTCTACCAACCACTGCATAGCGGCAACATCGTCAGCGGCGGCTGGACCAACATTGACATCTAACATCTTAGCGCCTGCTTCCACCTGTTTTTTAGCAATATCCTGTATGGTTTTTTTATCCTTTTCCTGAATCGCTTTACGGACTGCTTTGAACATCCCGTTTATTCTTTCTCCAATCACTAACATATTTTATTCTTTCTTCTATTTACTAATTTCTGTTATTTGTTTTATATATTTTCTTGTTAGTTCTATAGCATTAGGATGATACATCACCAGCATATCTGTACCTGCCAATAAGAATCCGATAGCAGTAGTGGCTTCCCACATAATAGCACGTTTCCCTGCATCACCCCACATCGGCATCTCTGATTCCGGTGCTTTGGCTTCTTTAGTTTTCCATACTTCATTAGAAACCACAGCAACAATCGGGTAAGCCATAGTTTTATCACCCCCTAATGCGGCTAATCTCGTCCGCTCTATAATAGAATACGAATACTCAAATCCATATCCTAATGCACCAGTAGAAGGGAAAATCACTATTCTATTGTGTGGTATCTCCATATCCAAAAGAAGAATGTTGAGTTGTTTACAAATATTTATATCCAGCGGACTTTCAGCAATAATATTATGACCATCAGCCAAACAGGTAGCGGCTAAAACCTTATAATTATCTTGTGTCCCCGTCCCTAAAAGACATCTTTCACCGGCTAATGCCTGAGAAACTGAAGGGAACATCTGGTTATCTTTTTCATTATTACCACACCCCCAGATAATCAATGGTAAAGAAACGGCTGATTTTACTTCTTTTACGGTTTTGACAACTTCTTCTACTGAGGTGTTTTTATTTTCCGGATGAGCCCCTTGAAGCCTCAGGCATATAGCATCGGCTTTATATTCGTCCTGGCATTTCTTAGCCCATTTCGCAGGATTATCAATAACATCTTTAAACGGTTCTGTCAGAGCCGGTGGCCATTCTGAAGGCACAATATCAAGAACTTCCATTGCAATAACAGGCTTATTGGGAATTATTCCCTCTTCAAATAAGAATGGAAGGGTATTCTGGTTACCTAATTTAATGCATTTAGAACGCGTCCCGCCTTCCGAAGCCGTAGCACCTATTGTGACTTCATTCACAGAGGAAGTCCATTTCTCTAATAATTTTGTTACAGGCATATTTTTAATTCTGAATGTTTACTAAAATATTAATATAATTAGTTAATATTTTAATAAATATATTGTCAATAAAATCAAGTTGAAATTACTTTTATACTTTTTATAATAGAACCATTAACCATGGTAAAGATACTTTTAGGCGTTTGTTCTATAAGATAAATAATAATTTGGTTTAATGATTTAGGAGAAAAGGATTTCTTAATGGGGAATACCGCTATATCAGCGGCGTAACCCGGTTTTAAGACGCCGATTCTCTTTTCCAATCTCAGTGTTTTTGCCCCGTTAACCGTACCCATTTTGAATATCTCATCAGGAGACAGCCCTTTAAAATTATTCCAGATAAAATTCATTTCCTTAAGAATGCTCAAGTCGCTGTTACTTCCGAGACTATCTGTTCCTAATGAGACATTAACACCAGCTTTGAGCAATTTCCTGAAAGGGTGATTATGATGCCCAAAATAAGACTGACTTTGGGGACAGAAAACAATACTGGAACCGGAATCTGCTAGCATGTCTATATCACTTTTTGAGAGGTAATTACAGTGAATGAAAAAAGAAGGCGGTTTGAGAATGCCTAACTTTTTGAGATATGCAACCGGTGAAAGTCCCGGATGAGACCAATTAGAGGTTGCCCGCCCAATTTCCCCAAGATAAGACATCATTTTACCCTTGCCTGTTTTGAGGAATTCTACTTCTTCTTTTAGTTCTGAAAGATGCGTTGATAAAAGGACATCCTCATCGGAAGCAAGCCTAAAAAGCATTTTATATAATTCCGGTGAGATTGAATAAGTTGAATGCGGCGCAATGCCTATTTGCAAGAGGTTATTATTTTTCCTTAAATAATTTTTAGCGTATTTTAAGGTGTCTTTTATCTTTACCAAATTTCCATAGGCTTTCATTCCATCAAGAGCAGCCACCATCTCTTCTAAAACAAATCGCCGTAGCCGTGATTTAAGGTGAGTGTCTAAGGTATATCTAATGTGAGTATGGTCAACAACGGTTGTAATGCCATTTTGAGCACAGATGTTATAACCATGAGTTATTATCTTAGCATAATCATCCGGTGTCATTGTTTTACGAAAAGCTATGATTTTTTGCGCCCACTGCGTAAATTGTTGAGGCGGTTTTAAAGGTTTGTTGGAATATCCATAAAGTTCAGGACCTTCTAAATGTGTATGCGTATTAATTAACCCTGCTGTTATAATGCTTTCCCCGAAATCGTATGTAGTTTTTTGTGATTGTTTGAAAGGTACACGTGAAATCTCCCTGATAATTCCTTTTTCAACAGTGATAGAAGCATTTTCAAGTATGATATCCGGAGTGCAAATAATGTATTTTGCTTTAAGAATCATCATCATAGTAACTCCAAGAAAGTTTTTGTAAACTGATTAAGTAGATTTAAATGGATTTAGCTGAGAATTAAAGATGATTTTATCCGCTTAATCAGCATAATCGGCTTAATCCGCTTACTATTTATTTAGTTGGTTTTACCATATCAAGCATCTCTAACGGAGTAAAGCATCTTATAGATTATTTGAGCCGCTCGTTTGGAAGCACCGGGAGAACCGAGTTTCTGCCTGATTTCACCTAAATCATCCCGCATTTTACTAAGTTTATTATCTTGAATCAAGGAAATAACATTTTCGGCTATTCTGGATGGGGAAGCGTCCCGTTGCATTAATTCGGGCACGATTTTCTTTTGAGCAATAATATTAACCATTGAATAGTATGGCGTTTTAATCAGCGGCGCAAATATCAATTCGGTCAAAAAGGACACCTTATAAATAACCACCATCGGAGTCCTGAAAAGAGCCGCTTCTATCGTTACGGTGCCGGAAACGGTTATCAAAATATCACTTGCAGAAATAACTTCATAATTCTTATTATAAAACGGTGTAATCGGAACAGATTCTAAATGAATCATTTTATTAACAAGTTGAGGAGTAATATCTGGAGCAGCCGCTAGAATATATTTAATGTCTTTGCGTTTATTAGAGATAATCAGAGCGGCTTTTTGCATTAAAGGAAAATGCCTCTTGAATCCTGACGGCCTGCTGCCCGGCAATATGCCGATTATTAAATCATCTTTATTAAATCCCAATAATTTCCTGGATTGCTCTTTGTGATTATGAACTGAATTCAGCATTTCTCCTTCTCGATTTTTCTGTAATGCATCCAATAACGGATGGCCCACAAATTCCACCGGAACATTAGCCTTTTGATAAATCCCCTTCTCAAACTCAAATATAACAAGCATTTTATCAACATAGCGTTTGATTGTTTTGATTCGTCCCTTACGCCATGCCCATATTTGCGGGCTAATATAATAAACAACAAGTATGTTATATTCTTTTACACGACGGGCAAATCGCAGGTTGAAATCAGGAAAATCTATAAGGATAACCAGGTCAGGTTTTCTGGTCCTGAGTGCAGAGACCAGTTTTCTAAATATGCGTGCGAAATGAGCAATATTTATAAGGGGGTCAAGTCCTGTACCGGCATGATGTGTAAGTGGTTCTAATAATTCTACCCCGGCATTTTGCATCCTGACTCCGCCTAATCCAAAGAAATGAGGCGGTCCATCAGCCCCCACCGGTAATGATTTTATAGCCAAAACCAGATTACTTCCGTGTAAATCACCTGACGTCTCACCAGCAACAATAAGAATTTTTTTCATAGTATAGGAAAGTATCCATGACTGGACTGCCCCATTGAATCTCGCCCTGTAAAAGGTAAAGGATAAAAAAACCACAGGGCAGAAAATCATTTACCACAAAGGTAAATATACAAACCTTTAATTCTTTGTGTCTTTGTGGTAAATTTTATTAGTTACGAAGTTTTCTTGCCAGACACAAATCGGCTTTCTAATTTCTTCATTACCTTAGGCAATGTGGTATATTCCATATCCGCTAAAGGTAGTCGGTGTGGTTCAAATGGTCCGTGGCGTCTTCGGTTTTATATTATTTATTTTTCTTTTCCTCCAGTTTTTTTAGGAATTTTCTGGGGCCCTCCTTCTGCACCGGTACTTGAATCAAATCAATCGCTTTACGGGAATATTCTATTGCCTCATCAATCCGACCGAGACGGTCAAGAACAACTGCAGCGTTATGATAATGCTGATAATCTTTAGGCGATAAATCAATCAAGGCAAGATTTACTTTGAGTGAGTCTTCAAATCTATTCTGATTAAAATATGTCTCGCCTAACTTGACAAATTCATAGCGAGTGGTTTTCTCATTTAAACGATATGCTTTTTGGTATACTTCAATAACTTTATCAGGCTGGTCTATTTGATGATAAACCTTCCCCAGAGAAAGATATACCTCCGGTAATTGGTCATCTAAATTAAGAGCATAAAGATACTGCTCAATACTTTTTTCATAATTATTTTGAATGAAATAAATATCACC
This sequence comes from Planctomycetota bacterium, assembly GCA_043807745.1. Lineage (GTDB taxonomy): Bacteria > Planctomycetota > MHYJ01 > JACQXL01 > JACQXL01 > JAZDFP01. The sequence continues at coordinate 3,633 of JAZDFP010000208.1, read as the reverse complement.
CATTTCCTTGGAAACAAGCGGATTTTTCGGTGTGAGCACGGAGAGTCTTTGGTATTCTTCTAAAGATAGTAACAATTTAGAGTCTCTTTCAACAGGTTTATCCTTAAATGTCTCTGCCCACTCTTTATAAAAACGGGCTATATCTATGTGATGAAACGGATTAAGCGGATTAATCTTCAATGCATTCCGTAATGTTTCAATAGCATCGGGGTAATCATTGTTACTCTTATAGACACGCCCCAAAGAGGCATAATAATAATCCGTCTGCGGTGATAATTCTATACTCTTTTTATAACTATTTATGCTCTCCTGCCATTTCTGAGATTTTTCGTAATCTGCGCCTTCTTGGCAAAATATATCGGCATATGTTTCCCTAAGATTTGTATAATAAATTACGGCGATAGATAACGACAACAATAAAATCCCAACTAACGTGCCAATCCGCAAACTATTCCCCTTGATATTTTCACTCTCCTTATCATATAAATCACATTTGTGAATAAAACCGATTAACATAATCAAAGTTAACCCGATAAAAATATAACAAAAATTAATAAAGATAGTATTCGGCTTGGTAAAATCTCCGAGTAAAGAAATGAGAATATAATAGAATATGCCCCCCCATAAAATACTTATAGATAAAATTAAGATGCCGGGTAAAGCAACACCTGGACTGCCTTTTTGATTAGTTTCGGTTAAAGATAAGGATTTGTTTTTAAGTATAAATATTATAAATAAAACTGAAAATAAGCCGACTGCAAAAATGATATAATAAAATGCCGATGGAATTCCTTCCTGAATAAACCTCCTTTTTAGCAGTTCAAAAGAGAAAAATGCAATGATTAAACCGATAATAAGTCCATAAACAACAGATTGATTAATCAAATTAGTGCGGATAGATTTTATTCCTTCAGCCGCCTCAGAAGGAAGATTAGTTGTCTCTTGAGCGTATGAACCGGCTTTAAGAATAAAAAGAATAATTGCCATATAAACCCAGAAATAAAGTCTGGTAGATGTAACACCTATACCAAATTGGAGTTCACTAAAATGAGCCAAGAGAGCACAAATTAGTCCGACGAGTAAAAATACATTATCACCTTTCTCGGAAGCAGTCTTCTTCTTGCTACCCTGTGCCTGAGACACCTGCCCGACCGTCAGGCGGGGATCCGCCTCTGGCGGAAAGGAAATGTTTTCTGTTTTCCATGTCATAACAAGATAAAATATAAACCCGGCCAGAAAGCCAAAGGGAATAGTCAAGCCAAGAAACAGCGCCTTGTGCAATAGCAACGGAACCAACGCTCCGACAACCACTCCTCCCAACATCATTAAGATGAATAATCTCTTTGAAGAAAAAGACGGTAATAATCCAATATATTTCAGTATATAATAAATCACCATAAATATTATCGCCAGATAGACAAAAAGACCGAGAACACCAGATGTAATAAGCATATCAAATGTTTCGTTATGCGAATGGTCCGGTATAGAGTTACCTTCAAATCTGGCAAAAGAAGAAGGGACATACTTATGATAAAGAGGAAAAGGTGATTCTAAGCCGTGGCCGAAAAATAACCGTGCTGGAGATGATTTTATTATAGAAACAGCTCCCTCCCAGATAAGCAATCTAACTTTTACGCTTCCTTTATCCATTTCATATAGTTCTGCGAATCGTCCTAAATGTTTCTTTATCCCGTGAAACGGCCCTCGCGGGATATTTAATACCGCCAAAAATATAATGGAAAGCAATGTAACTGCGATTACCGAGCGAAATAACCATCGTATTTGTTTAATACGCGCAACCAACAGAACAAATAAAAACAGGCTGATAACAAACCCGATAAACGGACCCCGACTCTTCGTCAGTATAATACAGAGAATATTTATAATCAGTATTATCGTATAGGCTATAATCGCTGTATAATTACGGTTAAATCCCTTGTTAATATATTGTATAAGACGTGATATAATAATGGGAATAACCATTATCAAAAATGCACAGGCGAATATCGGGTTGCCTAATGTTGTTGCTACTCTTGAACGGTCACCGATGGCCCAGCTGACAGTATCTATTTTAAAACTCTGCAAAATTCCATAAATACTTACAATGGTAGCCGTCAAAATAATGACATTTATCAGGCGGTCTAACTGGTTTTTCCGGTTTATATTTTTAAGCAAAATAAAGAATATCAGAAGATAACATATAAACGTGTAAAATCCCTCTTCTCGCAGGAAATATCCCTTGAAACTAAAATATGGTGTAATGGAGAAAACTGATGAAATAAGATAAATAATCGCAAGAGAACCAACTAAAATAAAGATGTAGGTGCCGGCATTATTTTTATCGGATTCGTCCGCAGAGAGATGGATTGATTTCGGTTCCACGATAGTTTTGACAATCCATGCGACCAACATTATTAAAGTAATGGAACGCATAAAATATGTCTTATCGGCCTCAAAAACGCGGCTGGTATATGGATTGAAAAATAAAGGAATGCCTGCAATAGCAATGAGCCAACATGCCTCAATAATACGGCTGCAGAAATTAATTAACATCTTCTTGACTTCTTATTTGATAAAATTTTATCATAGATTATTATTCATCTGTGTCAACCCCGTTAGAGACAATTTTATTGAGACATAAGATTGTAATATCCTGAATATAAGTTTTTAGTATTTGAGTTGTGTTTCATAAAGGAAACTTTTTTCATTATATCAACACTCTCTAACGGGGTCAACGAATAAAGAGTATTTGGTACGCTTATCTATGATAAAAACAACATTATTAACTATTCTATTTTTATTATCCCCTTATCTTTTATTATTTTCGCAAGAAGTAACGGCTTTTACTCCGATAAAAACTGAGGATGCAATAATCAACTCAATTGACTTCCAGACAGGGCTTGAAGTTTTACGCTATCAAGAAGCCGGGCCTATTTCAAATACGCTTTCTAAGAGCGAAATAAGAAATATCGTCGGTAGTTTTAACATCTGTCAGGAATATCAACAAGTTCAAGGAGGCATCAAGGGGATTTTACCTTTAAATATTTATCAAAATACAGAAAAATGGTATGCTAACGACATTAATTTTCGGCTTAATAAATTAGATTATTATTGGTCACGGATTGACGCTTATGTCGGCTATTCTTTTAAAGATGATTATTTCACTGTTCCTGGTACATGGTATACCGGGTTCCGGCGTTCAGAGTCAATTCAACATCGCTCCGATTTCATTATCAGCGGTACCCCTCAAAATACTAAAAGCACAGCAAAAATACAATCCTATGGACTATTTATTGGTTATAAAGGAGAATCTACTCTGGTTGAGACCCGACAACCGGCATGGAGCGACAATTTAGCACCTCTTATACTCTTAGACTGGCGACTGGAATATCATAAACCTATTTTTAATCGGGTAACTGACTCCTCTATTCCCGATGCACTTTTTAAGGACAAAGTAGGTTACACAACAGATTTTAAAATGGGGTCAACATATCATATTACTCCGGCCTTATCGGCTACTTTTAGTATTTACGGCGGCAGGATGTATTGGAAAGGCAGTCCCTGGGAAAATTTCGGTTCAGGCCCTGTTAAATGGAATGAAAATAAAACCGACTACTTAGGCGCTAACTTGGG
>JAZDFP010000207.1:0-7817 GCA_043807745.1 Planctomycetota bacterium | reverse complement strand
TCTTCTTGCACGGGCAACAGTAAGTTTGTCTTCATCAGATAATTCTTCCATTCCTAATATGGCGATAATATCCTGCAGGTCTTTATAACGTTGTAAGATTCTCTGGACTTCACGCGCTGTGTCATAATGTTCCTTGCCGATAATCCGTGCATCCAATATCCTTGACGTTGAGTCCAATGGGTCAACTGCCGGATAGATACCGAGTTCCACAATCTGACGCGATAGAACGGTTGTGGCATCCAGATGGGCAAAGGTGGTAGCCGGCGCCGGGTCAGTCAAATCATCTGCCGGCACATAAATTGCCTGAATTGAGGTAATAGAACCCCGCTTGGTTGAGGTGATTCGTTCCTGTAACTCAGCCATCTCACTTGCCAGTGTCGGTTGGTATCCGACAGCGGAAGGCATTCTGCCTAAAAGCGCCGAGACCTCTGAACCCGCCTGAACGAATCTGAATATGTTATCAATAAATAGTAAGACGTCTTGTCCTTCCTGGTCGCGGAAGTATTCAGCCATAGTCAATGCGGTCAGCCCGACCCTGAGACGGGCGCCCGGCGGTTCATTCATCTGTCCGAATACCAAAACAGTCTTGGCTAATACTCCTGAATGCTGCATCTCCAGCCATAAGTCGTTGCCTTCACGGGTTCTTTCGCCTACTCCGCCGAATACAGAGAATCCACCGTGTTCTGTGGCAATATTCCTGATAAGTTCCTGAATAAGAACTGTTTTCCCAACACCGGCGCCACCGAATAAACCCACCTTACCGCCTTTGGCATAAGGGGCTAAGAGGTCCACTACTTTCAAGCCGGTCTCAAAAATCTCTGTCGTTGTTGATTGTTCTGATAATGGAGGACTATGACGATGAATAGGATAATAGTCCTGAGTTTTAATTTCACCTATTGTATCTATTGGTTTACCGAGTAAGTTAATTACCCGTCCGAGAGTAGACCGCCCAACCGGCACGGTTATGACCGCACCGGTATCTGTCACCGGCATTCCCCTTACTAATCCATCAGTAGAAGCAAGCGCAATAGCCCGGACTGAATTATCACCTAAATGCTGAGATACCTCTAATACTAAATCTATGGGTGGATTTTCGTTTTTGATAGTCAGTGCATTATAAATCTGCGGCAGATGCCCCTCAGTGAAAACCACATCAACAACCGGACCGATTACTTGAAGAACTTTTCCTTGATTATTCATTAATAACTCCTTTCAAGTCGTAAAGTTACACGCTCTATGCTACTTCAGCCCTTCTGCGCCACCAACAATATCTAATAACTCCCTGGTAATACTTGCCTGTCTGGCTTTATTAAATGTAAGAGTCATTTCCTTTATAACTTCAGAAGCGTTCTTAGAAGCATTACGCATCGCTATCATTCGTGCCGAATGTTCACTTGCATACGCCTCTAATAATGTCCTGTAGAATATTACTTCCAGATAACGCGGAATAATCAAATTCAGTAACTCGGACGGTTCAGGTTCAAACAGATAGTCCTGGGTTGAGTGTGGAGCGTTAAGCGTGGAGCGTTGGGCGTCGTCTGCAACAAACGGCAGGAATCTCTGTGCCTTAGGTCTGTTTACCATAGGATTAATGAATTCGCTGTAAACCAACCAAACCTCGTTTAATAACCCTTGTTCATAATCTTTGATAACAGGTTTAATCATCTCTTGTGCAACGGTTATATTAATATCAGAAGGTATAATTGCCATATTACGCATCTTAAAATTACGTTTTTGTGCAAAATCTAAAGACTTTTTACCTATAGGCACAATCTCTATAGCTTTTTCTGTCTCAATTGAAATGAGGAAGTTAGACAATGCTTTAATTATATTGGTATTATAGCCGCCGCAAAGTCCTTTGTTAGAAGATATAGCAATAACGCAAAGAGTTTGATTCTTTGATGTTTTATGACTCTCTATCTGATTTTTTGATTGTGTTAAATACGGATGATTAAAACCTATATCTTTAAGATGTGCTAAAAGATTTTCAGTCATCTGTTTAAGTTTAGATGAATACGGACGAATAGCAGACAATTTCTGCCAGATGCGCTTGAATTTGGCAGCAGAAACCATCTCCATTGCCCGTGTTATCTTTTTGATATTCTGAATACTTCTAATTTTACGCTTTATCTTGCGTGTGCTTAACATAATCTTCTACTGATTTTTTGAGGTTTTCTATAGTCTGCGCATCAAGTTTTTTGGTCTTTGTTATAGTCTCAATAATACCCGGGTGTTGTTCGTGGATAAATTTCATAAGCCCATCCACAAATGACTTTACTTTATCCACGGAAAGAGTATCCAAATAACCGTTAGTACCCAGCCAAATCATAATCACCTGGTCCGCAACAGCAATAGATTGGAATTGAGGTTGTTTAAGGATTTCCACCAACCTTTCACCTCTGGTTAATTGTGATTGAGTAGTTTTGTCCAATTCAGAGGCAAACTGGGCGAATGCGGCAAGTTCACGATATTGGGCAAGGTCAATACGTAATCTTCCGGCAATTTGTTTCATTGCGGATATCTGAGCTGAACCGCCGACACGGGAAACTGAAATACCGATATTTACAGCAGGTCTAACACCTGCATAAAAAAGGTCCGGCTCCAAATAAATCTGTCCGTCAGTAATAGAAATAACATTGGTAGGAATATAGCCCGAGACATCACCTGCCTGTGTTTCCACAATAGGTAAAGCGGTCAGAGAACCGCCTCCAAGTTCATTTGATAGTTTTGCGGCTCTTTCCAAAAGACGGGAATGCAAATTGAAGATATCACCAGGATAAGCCTCCCGGCCCGGTGGTCTCCGTAAAAGAAGTGATAATTGCCTATAAGCCGTAGCGTGTTTGGACAAATCATCGTATATCACCAAGGCGTGCTGTTTGTTATCCCTGAAATATTCACCCATAGCGCATCCGGAATAGGGAGCAATATAAAGAAGCGGCGCCGGGTCAGAAGCAGTTGCGGCAACAACTATGCTATATTTCATTGCCCCATATTTTTCCAACGTATCTATAATGCTGGCAACAGTTGATGCCTTCTGCCCTATCGCTACATAGATACAAATAACATCTTCTTCTTTCTGATTAAGAATAGTATCAATAGTAAGAGCGGTTTTACCGGTCTGACGGTCTCCGATAATAAGTTCCCGCTGACCGCGACCTATAGGAATCATTGAATCAATGGCTATCCAACCGGTCTGTAAAGGTTCTTTTACAGGTTGGCGCTGAATGACATTAGGCGAACGCCCTTCTATCGGACGGTAATCTTCAGTTGCAATCGGTCCTTTGCCATCAAGTGGCTGTCCTAATGCATTAACAACTCGTCCAACGAGTGCTTTGCCAACCGGCACTTGGGCAATCCGTCCGGTCGTTCTTACTTCATCGCCTTCTTTAATAACCGTATCATCACCAAGCACGACACAACCAACATTGTCTTCTTCCAGATTAAGTGCCATACCAAAAATTGATTCTTTATGCTCATTCTGACTCTGAGAAGGAATAAATTCAACCAGTTCTGAATACATTACCTTATCTAATCCCCAAACACGGGCAATACCATCACCTACCTGCAGGACTGTGCCTACAGTTTCCATTTTGAGTTTGGTCTCGTATTTATTAATCTCTTTCTGAATAATACCACTAATCTCTGCCGGTCTTATCTTCTGGTCCATAATAACTCCTTTCAACATAACGTAAAGCGTAGAGTGTCAAGCGTGGAGCGTTTATGTCTTGTTATTACGCTTAACACACCATTTATCTGCCTCAGGCATCATTATATTAAGTTGCCGACAAATATGGTCATACCTATCAAATAATTCACGGTGAACCGAACCCTCAAAATATTCACAGCGTTCTGCGAAATCTAGCCAGACCTGTGTTTCAGTGGCTTCTGCGTCAGCATCAGATAGTTTCAAGACAAAAGCGGCTTGATATCTTCGTTTTCTCCAAGCCTCGGCAATATTAGCACAGACAGAACGCGAAGACCGTCTAATTTGGTCGGTTAAAGAATAGCGTTCTTCAACAGGAAATTTCTTGGTTAATTCAAATATTTTCATCGCTGACTCAAAAGCCAATTGGTAAACGCGAAGTCCACACAAATCTTTCGCTACCATATTATATTTATCCTTTCGTTTCACGCTCTACACTTTACGCTCAACACTTCACGCTTTATACTTTTTCCAATAACTTCTCTTTTAGGTCTTTAAGCCTGCCTTGAATACTTCCATCAATGACACGGTCGCCTATTTGAATAGTTAATCCACCCAAAAGAGACGGGTTTGATTCAATGTCTATAATTACTCTTTGTTTAGTAAGAGAAGTAAGTTTTTGTCGGATAGTTTCTTGTTGTGATGGCTGAAGAAAAAATGGTGTTTTGACCCTTGCCCGAATAATCCCTAGAGATTCATCTGCTAAAAGATTATATATTTCTACAATAGTAGGCAGAAGATTTATACGTTTCTTAGTAATAAGCGTTTCTATAAAACGAATAAGTAACGGTTCTATTTTCCCTTTAAGAACTGCAGTAAGGATTTCTTTCTTATTAATTTCTGATATAAGGGGATGTTTTAATATTTTGGCGAAGTCCGAATCAATCATGTAGGTTCCCATTATCAGTTGTAAATCCTGACAAACTTTCTCTACGTTATTTGGTTTAGAAAGATTTATTAATGCCCTGGCATAACGTGAACTAAGTATTTTGTGGGTCATTTTACCCTGTTAGAGATAGGAAACACTTCAAACGATTCCTGAGATAGCGTTTACCCATCATTGTTTTTAGATATTTTTCTCTATTCCAAGCGTCATATTTATCTAAACACGCTTCGTAATAGATTAGCTCAAATGGACACCTATTTTTCGTCGAAGTTACTATGTTGTTATTATGTTCCTTGAAGCGTTTCCGTAAATCGTTAGTATAGCCGGTATACCACATACCATTCTTTTGGCTTTTTATCACATAAGTATAAAACATAATTTTTATCATCTCTAACGGGGTTTTACCTTATCAATTTCTTCTAAGAATTCAGATACAATTTTAGAATTTGTCTGTTCGTCTAATTCTTTACGAATAACTTTTTCAGCCGCTGTAATAGAAAGCGAGATTATTTCACTACGAAGTTCTTTCATTGCTTTCTTTTTCTCTAATTCCAGTTCTTCTCTTGCTTTACGCAAGATATTATCAGCCTGAAGATGCGATTCCGAAACAATCGTGCTCTTAGCCGCCAATCCCTCTTTTATGGCCGCCTGAATCTTTTGATAACCTTCTCTTTCTATTTGGTTCAGTTTATTCTGATATTCTTCGGTCAACTGAGCAATATGCTGTTTATCATGTTCTATCTTGTCAAAGGTGTTCTCTATTTCATTTTTACGATTATCAAGATGCTGGAGAACACGTTTGAACAGGAATTTATTGAGGATAAGAACAAGAATAATAAAATTAACTGCTAAAAGAATAATAACTTCACCCTGTGCTCCTAGGGATGTAAATAAATTCTTTATTGCTTCTATCATAATTATTCCTTATTTCCCATAACCCTGTCCCCCGATATTAATCGGGGGAACAGGGCATGGTTAATTATTAATGTCCGCCACCACTCTTGGCCTTTTCTGCTTCGTAGTTATCCATCAGTTTCTGGGCTTCCACCTTATCTTTACCATACCTTGCCTGTACCATCTGGCTTAAATCACCTTTCAATATTATGCCCGTTACGAGGAAAGTAAAAAGCACCAGTGTTTCAATGAGCGCCAGACCAATAATCATAGATGTAAAAATCCTACCGCCGGCTTCGGGTTGTCTGGCAATGGCTTCTACGGCGCGCCATATAGCGCGCGATTGGCTTAATGCGCCAATTGATGCGGCGATTGCCATCCCTAACCCAATGGCTAATGCAACCAACCCAATATTATAATCCACAGTTCTCACCCCCTTTTCTTATTATTATTCATGCGATGTTATTAGTTTAATATAAATTGCTGATAACGCCGTAAAGATAAATGCCTGTAAAAATGATGTAAACACGGCAAAACAGAACATTATTATTTGCAATAGTATCAGTGGTAATCCCATGTTAACCAAAGATATGATTATCATATCTTCCCCGAATATATTGACATATAATCTCAGAGAAAGAGACATCACCCGTATCATCTCGCTTAAGATATCAACAACCAATATTAATGGGGCAATAAGCCATGTTGCCAGTTCTTTTGGAGAACCCATATAATGTTTAAGATAACCCCAAAAACCATGTTCTTTTAAACCATATATCTGAACCATAACAATCATAACTATCGCCATAGAAACTGTACAATTCCAGTTTGCAGTGGGAGAAATCAAACCCGGAATCAAACCGATGATGTTAAGACATAATATAAATATGAATGTTGTGCCGAGTAGCCCTAAATATTTCCGCCCATCGTGCCCTATCAGAGAGTTAAGCATATTACCCAATGACTCTACCACAGTTTCCATTAATGCCTGCATTCGTCCCGGTATACGTTTAAACTGACTGGACCAAATGAATGAGATTAATATCAAAACACCCATCACTACCCAACTTAAAACTATTAACTGGAAATAGGTCTCGCCATTTTCTTTCTTAAGAAACTCCGGCAGGAGGTTGTGATGGAGGAGTTCTTCATATAATCCCTTTAGTATCGTTGGTGGATGCATCTCACTTGCCATAAAACATTAAGATAGATTTATTCTTTCCTTGAGGACTGTATTTCTATCACTATATTTTGTCAGTTGTCCCATTAATATCATTGTTAAAATAATCGGAGCCATAATAATAAACCCAATCAGAAAGGGTGTACTTATGATAAATTCCAATTTGCTGATGAGGATGACTATTACGCTTAGTATAATAAATTTAAATGCTAATATTATAATAAATAGATAATAGCGAAATAATAACCGTTTGGGTTGCTTGTCTTCAGTTTTATTATTATTAGAATATCGTGTTAATTTATATAAGATATTTTGTGTAATCCACCAGAATACAAAAGGGTAAATGCCAAAGATAGTTCCACATGTCCAACTTAAAAACCATTGAGGTTTTTCAATAATAAATAGAAATACTCCACCGCCAATAAGTCCAATTAACAAGGAAAATACAAGGATTCTTTTACTCATTTGGGGCTATAAAAACCATCTTATATAAAAAGACGATCAGTCTCCAAGTGAATACTCTTATAATTCATATTATCTCTTGTCAATCTAATCTATATCGAATAAGAGGCCATATTTACCATTTGAACGATAGAAAATACTATTCTTCAAATAACGCTTCTACAAATTTATCTGCATCAAACGGCTCTATATCTTCTAATTTTTCACCAAGCCCGATAAATTTTACCGGTATATTAAGTTGGTCTTTAATCGCCACAATAATGCCGCCTTTGGCAGTACCGTCTAATTTAGCTAAAAACAGACCTGTTATAGGAACTGATTCGTTGAATAACTTCGCCTGAACGACAGCATTTTGGCCGGTCGTAGCATCAATAACTAAAAGCGTCTCGTGTGGTGCATTGGGAATTTTCCGGGAAATGATATTTCTTATCTTAGTAAGTTCTTTCATTAGATTTGTCTTAGTATGAAGTCTTCCTGCCGTGTCTATAATAAGAATATCTATCTTTCTGGCAATAGCAGCTTCAGCTGCATCAAAAACGACGGCTGCCGGGTCACTACCTGATTGATGTTTAATAATATCCACGCCGAGCCGTTCAGCCCAGATGGTAAGTTGTTCAATGGCTGCAGCACGGAAGGTATCGCTTGCCGCTAATAGCACCGATTTTTTATTCTGTTTAAAAAGGTATGCTAAT
>JAZDFP010000206.1:0-2344 GCA_043807745.1 Planctomycetota bacterium | reverse complement strand
ATCCTATAATGATGCCCAAAATTGTTTCCATAGTCGGAAAATCAAATAGCGGTAAAACTACCTTGTTAGAGAAGATAATTAGAAAGTTAGTTAAACGCGGTTACCGAATTGGCACAATAAAACATGATGTCCGCGGATTTGAGATTGATTATCCGGGTAAGGATTCTTATCGGCATTTCCATTCGGGTAGCAAAATGACGATGATTCTCGGTCAAGATAAAATGGCAGTGGTAAAAAGATTAGAGAAACCATTGAGTCTCCGGCAGTCAATACAGATGTTCTTTAATGATAGATATAATTCGATTGATTTTATAATCACAGAGGGTTTCAAGAAAGAGAATAACCCGAAAATAGAGATTGTTCGTAAGAAAGTCTCATCAAAGCCGATATGTAAAATAAGAAAGGATAATCTTGTTGCTTTGGTAACCGATATGCGAATTAAAGACTATGCTATCCCGCAGTTTGGGATTAATGAAATCAATAAAATAACTGATTTTATAGAGGAGGAATTTATATGTTAGGCAAAGATAAAAAAATAGGATTAGTTCAGGTCAAAATAAACGGGAAACTTATTCCACTGAAAGGTTTTGTTCAGGATTTTGTGGGTTTTACTATACTGGGAATGCTTAAAAGCCTGAGAGGGACTGATAATCCAAAGGAAGTGGAAATAAAGATAAAATTAAAGCAACCCCGACACTCGGTGTCGGGATAAGTGCGACTAATTCTGGCGCCGTTGGCGCCATCAAAGTCGCACTAATAAAATTGAAAAGAACAGGTGTTTTTAATAGTATAGGAAAGTATAAACCACAGATTTCACTGATTATATTCTGGAATGGAAATCTGTGCCTATCTGTGTAATCTGTGGTTACGGAGTTTTTATGTCAGAAAATATAAGAGTTCGTTTTGCGCCGAGTCCGACCGGTTATCTTCATATCGGTGGAGTCCGGACTGCTCTATACAATTATCTATTTGCTAAACATTCCAATGGCACTTTAGTTCTCAGGATAGAAGATACTGACCAGGTCCGCTCTACTCCAGAATCTACGGAAGCCATTTTTGATAGTCTTCAGTGGCTTGATATAAAGTGGGATGAAGGTCCGTATTATCAGAGCGAACGCAGGAATATTTATAATGAGTATGCTCAGAAATTACTTTCTGAGGGCAAAGCGGTTTATCAAGAGGATGCTGTCAAGGGGAAAGCAATTGTCTTCAAGATGCCGCAAGGCAAATCAATTATATTTGACGATTTAATCCACGGTAATATTAAATTTGAAAGTGAGTTTCTCGGAGATATTGTTCTGATCAAATCAGATGGGTTCCCGACTTATAATTTTGCCTGTGTCATTGACGATACTTCAATGAATATTACTCATATCATCAGGGGTGATGACCATATTTCCAACACCCCGAAGCAAATAGTTCTATATGAAGCGCTTGGCAAGCCGATTCCTCAATTTGCCCATATTCCTTTGATAATGGGTGAAGATGGTTCTCGCTTGAGTAAACGGCATGGACATACATCGGTCGGCGAATATCGTGATATCGGTTATCTGCCTGAAGCAATGTTTAACTTCTTGAGTCTTTTGGGCTGGTCGCCCGGTGATGATACTGAAATAATGAGCAAGGAAGAAATTATCAGCCGGTTTACTATTGAACGTGTTAAGGATAAACCGGCACAGTTTAATCTCAAAAAACTTACCTGGATGAATAGTCATTATGTAAAACATCTTTCAGCCGATAAATTATACCTGTTAGCCAAACCTTATTTATTACAGGCAGTGAAGGCAGGAACACTCCCGGAACGAATAAAATTGCGTATGCTAAAGGAGGAATGAGTAAAATGGCGTGGGCGAACGATACAATTAATCTAACTAAAGAGATTGCAAGCTTACACGACGTGAGAAAGAAAGCCATAGGGCAAATGCGGGATGAAGTCCGTGGTAACCTGACCAAAGTTCATGCAGACCTGGCTAATGCCGAAAAGCAAAGAGTAGGCGATGCCCAAACTGACTTGAAACAAAAAAGGTCTGAACTAAAGGAGATGGGTGATCAGGTCAGGGCTACCCTGACCAAAGCAGAAAAGGAAAGGGCAGGCCAGACTCAGTCTGACCTGAAACACAGAAAGGCTGAACATACCGGGCTGGCAGAAGCCGAAAAGGAAAGGGTCAGACAGGCTCAAACCACGCTTAAACAGAGGCAATCAGAGCTAAAAGAGATGAGCGACCAGATCAGGGCTACCCTTGCCAGAGCAGAAAAAGGAAGGGTGAGCCAGGCACAAACCGCACTTAAGCAGAGGCAATCAGAACTGAAAGAAATGGGTGACCAGGTCAGAGCTACCCTGACC
>JAZDFP010000205.1:0-9664 GCA_043807745.1 Planctomycetota bacterium | reverse complement strand
CGCCCCAACCCTCAACCGTGATTTTAACAATATTATCAGCATCAACTAATGCACTGCCACCCAAAGCAGTATCGTTATTATTTTCTAATTTAGCCCAAAAGGTATTGCCATAGTAATTAATATTCCTGCACCATTGAAGAGAAGTGGGAAGAGAAGTAGGCGTTATAGGAAGAGAAGAGTCAGAAACCACAGCACCTACATAAGTGCCAGAAGCAGCATTGCTGGCAGCAAGTAGAGTGCTCCAACAACCTGTCGTAGTATATGATTGAAGCAGATAGGCACAAGATGCTTCAAATCCACTCAAAGCAGTCTGCTGATAACTTTGGTCGTCAATAGAAGAAGTAAGCTGCTTTTGTTGAGCACCGGAGGTTGAGATATAAGCAATACCTAATCCGGCTATAATTACCGTAATAAGCATTACTAATACCATTACAGCCCCTTTTTCTTTTCTGTTTTTCATAATTGTCTCCTTATTTTATTACACGAGTTATGCACTCACTGTCATTCCTGCGCCCACAGGGCGCCCAGTGGGCGGAAGCAGGAATCCAGACCTCTTGGAAATTACTGGATTCCCGCCTTCGCGGGAATGACACAAAGAGTGGTCTGTGTCATAAATGCGTAACTCGTATTATTATTGTGGATTCAACAGAACCACATCGGTTTTACAATATAACCCGACTCGCGTTTTTAAGTTTCTGCACCGCGGCTCTACGGCGGGTTTGTGCCTTCAGATACGCATCATAGGCAACATTCCAGTCCTTGCACCTGACCTTCAATTCAGCCATATCATCCGGTGAAATCCCATAGGCGGTTGAGTCTTCAGCCAACTTGGTTAGAAAATTATGTAGCCGGGAATCAAAATCAAGGTTATCTTTTGGGATTTGTCCCGAGGGCGCAGTCCGAGAGATATAATCTTTGTCAGGCATTTTACACCTATTTCTTTACCATAAGTTATTCCAGATGGGCGGGACTGTCCCACGAACCACATGTAGGGGCACGTTGCAACATGCCCCTACGATTGGCTGGGTGGGACTGTCCCACGAACAGATGTAATTATTGACCTACCACCACACCGGAAGAATTAACCGTAAACGTATTGAATGCCGTAATACCCGGAAGAACACCAGACATCAAACTATTAGCATACGCATATTGAACAGATGCATTACCTTTATTTCTGATAGTGTAAAAATTCAATCCGAGTTGTTGTCCTAATGAATTAATCTCAGCCAAATTAGGAACAAAGGTGCTTGGATCAGCGGCTACCTTAGGAATAATATAGTTTGATATAGCCACAGCTGACCTGATGACATCACCGGCTGTTACCTTGGGCATACTACCCGGTGTTCCGGTTATTGCGTTCATTGATACCTGGAGAGTAGTAAGAAGACCTGTAGAAAGAGCAGTGTTAACTGTCATAACCATATTAGCCAATGATTGAGTCGCACCTGCTGTGCCTGTAATACTGATGGGGGTAATATCATAACCTTCACCGGCAATCAAGGTATTCATAACTGTCATAAACGAACAAACACACATACAAGCCCTTATCCTTAGCAGATGTGCCTCGGTTAATGTGGTAGAATCAAGATTTCCTATGCCTTCCATCGGGTTTGCGGTAAGGTCTGAGACTGTAAGACCGGTAAGACCTGCATTTGACAGGGCATTAATAATTTCTATCTCGGTCCAGCCATTTGCTAATAATGTTGTCAAAGGCGAAGTAACCTGAGTTGCAGTTATGCTGTTAACTCTGCTTCTAATCCTGGCGGTAAATGCAACGCCGTTATGGGTCCCGATTACGGATGGGTTAAGGGCAATAGTTGAGCCCAGGGTTAGCTGGTTGGCAAATGTGAACACGCCGTTGGCATTAGAAAGGGTTGATAGTTGCTCTACCGCGTCTTTAATAGCATCGTTATCGATGTCTTCAAAGAATTGGGCGCCTATAATATAGGGGTCTACGGCAATTCCTGTTGCCGCTGGAAGCGTACTGCTTCCGCTTGATGATTTGCCGCAACTTGTAATCGAAATGCCGACTACAAACATAATAAGCACCATCATTGCTATACCTGCCAAGTGCCATCTGTTTATTCTTACCAACATATACCTACCTCCTTTTTTGTTTCCTCTTCAGAGTTAGGAAAAGGAAACTATTTTAAGTTGTTAATTATATTATTTAGTTTTATTTTAATATCTTATATTACCTCCTTTCTACTTATAAGACGAGCAAGTAATATAAAGGTTACAATTATTTGACCCCTCGGGGAGTTTTTCTCTGGGTTGCCCCCAAGGGGTTATTCTGAGGGACGGCCTCCCGTAGGGATAATACTCATTTATATTCCTAACGGGACAAGTTCCTGTCAGAGATATTGTGTCCCTCGAATCATTATCTTCTTCTATGGTGTCTAATTACGGAGCAACAACTGTTATAGCTTCACTATCTGGGGTTGCTATTAGACTAGTAGGCTCACCTCTTATAACAAGATCTGTGGTGGCTTCGGCACAAGTAACATTACTAAATGTAGCCACCCCAGCAACTGCTGCTACTGTTAGTGTTCCACCTAAATTACCCACACCTGATACCTTTGATACTACTACATCAGTGGTATCTGCGGTACGGCGGTTGCCATATGCATCCGTAATTTCAATGGTAAATGCAGGTGTAAAAGCAACTCCAGTGGTCTGCGGTGAAGCTGGAGGTATTACCCAGAGTGCTTTATTCGCTGCGATGGGGCTAACTGTGCAAGAAAGGGCATCGGTAGTAGTAATCGTCCCTACTGTTGCCTTTATCACAGCGGTCTCTGCCTTGTATAACTTCATATTCGTAGTGACAGCACCATTGATAAAGGTAAGTGAGGTATCACTACCAAAATCGATAGCATTAGCTGTAGGTGTGGTTACAGGAGCAGTTGATGGAATCGCACCAGAGAACACCACTGTCTTATCACCAGTATAAGCGGTATTAGTATTACTACTCACGTCTTGTGCTGTTATGGTTATCGCGTTTGTACCTCCGGCATTCATCGTCGCTCCGCCTGTGACCTTAAACTTAGCCACTGCACCAAATGTTAATTCAAAATTGGCAGAATTATCAGGTGTTAAGGCATCTGTAATGGCTGCATTGGCTGTTAATCTCTTACCAACTCCTACCGTGCCTCTGATTGTAATATCAGTAAATGTAGCAATACCGGCAGTAGGTGTTTTTGAATAGGTTCCACCAAGCGTTAATGACGACCCGGTAAGCGTGATAACATTGGTAGCATTGACTACTGTATTACCATATGTATCATGCACTGCTACTGCAAAGGGATTACTAACTACATCTACCGCTATTGTATTACCCGGCAGTGCCGGCTGGGATGTAAAGACTAATTTATCCGCTGCTATGTTGCTAACTGTGCAAGAAAGGGCATCGGTAGTAGATGTAGTAATCGTCCCTACTGTTGCCTTTATCACAGCGGCCTCTGCCTTGTATAATTTCATAGCCGAAGTGACAGAACCATTGGCAAAGGTAAGTACGGTATTACCACCAAAATTGACATCAGTAAATACGTTATTTCGAACTGTAGGGTTGTTTCCACCAATCGTAGTCGCACCGGAGAATACCACTGTCTTATCACCAGTATAATTGGTATTAGTATTACCATAGGTATCTTTTGCTGTTATGGTTATCGTGTTTGTATCTCCGGCATTCATCGTCGCAGTGCCTGTGACTTTAAAATTAGCCACTGCACCAAATCCTGTTAAGGCAAATGCATCAGAAGTAGCGGTAGCTAAAGCATCTGCACTGGGTGCACTGGCGATTAGTGTATAGGTACCTGCCAGGCCTCCGATTGTAACAGTATCAAATCTGGCAATACCGGCAATAGCATTCTTTGTGTCTCCACCAATAGTTAAACCTACCCCACTAATCGTGATCTGATTAGTTGCATTCGTTATTGTATTACCATAGGCATCCTTGACCTCTACTATAAAGGTAGTAGCAACTGCACCAACTGTTGTATTGGCCGGCTGGGTTGTAAAGACTAAGCTCTCCGTTGCAATGGTTAAGGTAAATGAATCAGAAGTGCCACTTGTTAAGCCGGCTCCACTGGCGGTTAGTGTATAGGAACCTACCGTACCTCCGACGATAATATCATCAAATGTAACAACACCGCCAACAGCTGCCTTTGGATTGGTTCCACCTAAGGTTAAGCCTGTCGCGGTAATCTTGATACTATTGGTAGCATTAGTTACTGTATTACCATTTGCATCCTGCACTGCGACACTAAACGGCTGAAGTAGACCATTTACTACTGTATCAAACAACTGGGTTGTAAATACTAATTTGTTTGGTATTACTGGAGCGCTGCTGCCGCTGGTACCACTAACTTCGCAACCTCCACAACTAAATGTTGTTACCAATGCAATCACTGCCATGATTGCAACAAATCTTCCTATTGATTTGTGCATATTTATCTCCTTTAATTTTAAGTTTATAAAATTCAGGACTGAATCCGTCCCTAACGGGACTACTTCACTGCATCCCGCTTTAGCGGGACTCTGTAAGAGGTAAAATCTAAATAGTCTATCCTCGGACTGTAGATTTTAGGATTGATTCTATCGCCTCGTGACAGAAGAGGTCTTTGTCCTTATCAAGACCTCATCACGTCCTTTTCCTTAATATTAGTATGAGCCGAGACCTCATATCTATTTTTTCTCACCCCCATTTCTTAAATTTTCTTTGTTTCTATAGGAAAAGGAAACTATTTTAAGTTGTTAATTTTATTTTAATATTTTATATTACCTCCTTTCTACTTATAAGATATAAGACGAACAGGTAATATAAAGGTTACAATTATTTGACCCCTCGGGGAGTTTTTTTCTGGGTTGTCTCCAAGGGGTTATTCTGAGTGGTGGTAGGCGACAAACCTGACGGACCTGCCTGACGGCAGGCAGGTTCTATTTTAGTGTTTTTATCCTTGGGACATCTCAATTCATAATTCAGTATGAGTGGTATCCCGAATTTTGTCCCGAACAAAGTAACCTAAAAACTTACCATAAAGACAACCATGAATCTTTGCTGAGTAAATTCTTTGGTTGAATCCGAAGAATCATTCTTTTGATAGGAATACTCTAAAGCGACTGATTGTTTTTCCTCTATCTTGAAAACTAACCGCGGAGATAAGATGAGAGTTTTATCTTCAGTGCCTATCTCATATTTTCTGGTCTCATAGAAATCAAACAGTTGTAATTCAATCTGATCTGAGATTGGCGTCAAAAGTGTCAGGATCGGGCCTTGCGATTTATATTCATAGTTTTGATTCGTAGATGAGTTGTTCCTATATTGATAACCCAAGCTTCCAAAAAAACCATTAGTGAGTAAATGCGAAAGATTGACGTTATAAGTGACGGGAGTATCTTCTTGTTTAGGCATCAGTTTGGAATAGGTCCTCAGGAAATAGTTGCCTTCCAGCCCGATAAAGGTAGTTGGACCAAGATTATATTCAATTTCTCCGCCCACCAAATATTTTGAGTAGATAAGACTTTCCTGGTCAGAGTTGTTATATTCTCCTTGAAGTCTGAGTACGCCGGCTAAATCAGAAGTAAACTGATGTTTGAGTTTAGCCTTTAATAAGTGGTTCAAAGATGGCTCGTCAGCAAAATCAACTCCACCGGTTTCGGATGCACCAATTGATTGATTACTTAACCATCCTAATTGATATTTGATGCTACCAGAGGTAGGGGTTGCTTTGTGTTTATATTCTAAACCGAGATATCCCTCAATAATAAATCCACCTTCTTTGTCGGTCGGTGCAAGAGTTTTATTATCATCATAGCCTAATCTTAGTTCTAAAGATGGGATATATTCTTGTCCATAACTAAATGGGACTATTGTAGTTAAAATAGGTATTATTAACGCCAAGATACTTATCAGATTTTTGAGCATAGTTTTCTTTTCTTAAGTAATACTCTTAGAGATTGTTCGATTGTTTTTATTTATCTTATCTTTGGTATAAATCTGGGTTGCTCCCAGGGGTTATTCTGAGGGGCGCAGGCTGCCCCGAAGGGCGAGCTTCGCCACAGGTGGGGGGCGACCAGAAGAATCTTGCATTTAAGGTAAGATTCTTCGCTTCGTCCCCTCAAAAGTAGTCTCAACTTCTTGTAAATCAAGACTCGGCTAAAGATGAGTGGTCGGAAACTCCCCGACCCATCAATTATTTAGATATCGTCAAGGTCAATAATAGAATTTATATTTCCGAACCCGTCTTGTACGTAAGTTCTGACAGAAGGGTCAGGCATCCATTTTTCACCATCTATCAAGAATCCGTATTGATATTTGCCCCGGGGTAGGGGAACCAAGGCTGTCCATACATCAGTTTGATTTGATTTTAATAGGATATCATCTGTTTTCCAGTCATTGAAATCGCCGATCAGACTGACCTTATAAGCTCCGGGTGTATAGAGAACAAAACGGATATATACAATATTATTGTTGTCTTTATCTACTGAAGACAATGGGGAAAAGTTGGGCTGAGATAGGTTTGGCGGTTTTATCATAATAAGAAGTCCCGTAAAAAGTATCGCTAAGACGATAACGCTTGCCAGCGCTGATGTGATATTCCAGCGCAAGGTCCGGGATTGAAATAACCAATTTAATACTTTCTCTTGCCAGTTACTAACTTTAATGGGGGTGTCAGGTAAATGCATCATTACCCCTTGCGTAAAGTCAGGAGAAGGAGTAATCTTCTCGAGTTTGCCGGTATTTTCAATGATATTCCGTAACTGGTCTAAATGCTTTTTAAGATGTTCATCTTTTGCAACCATTATTTCAAATTGTGTTATTTCCTCTGATGACATCTCGCCATCCAGATACTTATGAATCAATCTAATTGATTTCTGCATTTTTTACTCCTTTTCTTCCCGCAAGATATCCAGTAGCATTTCTCTTGCCCGATGAACTCTAACCTTAAGCGAGGAGATAGATACTTTTAAAATATCTTGTATCTGGGCGTATGAAAAATCCATCCTGTGTTTCAGGATAAAAGCTTCTTGGTATTTATCGGGGAGAGTATTAACTGCTTTGGTTAACTTTTTTTCAAAGTCATTTGTAGTAATTTGGCTTACTTGGAAGTTTGCGACATATTGTTCTGTTTCTAATCTCAATTCTTTCCTGCGAACGTTTTTTAAGTAATCCAAAGATTTATTACGTGCTATTTGATACAACCAGGCAGAAAAGGTAATTTTGTTACGTAAGGTTCTTAGCGAGATAAAGGCTTTAACAAAGACATCTTGGGCAATATCTTCAGCCGTATGATAGTCTTTAATAATCTGATAAATAAAGTTTAAGATGCCTTCTTTATACCGCTCAACTAAAATAGCATACATATCTTTATTACCTGCTAAACGTTTATTGATAATTTCTTCGTCTGACAGAAGACGATAATTTTCATCCGAACTATTTGACTCGTGCGGCACACATTAATCCCTTCTGTTTTTTTATTATTTTCCTCTTCTTTGTTCTTTGGCACGTTCTAACTGTTCTCGGGCTCGTTCTAATCGTTCTTTTGCTTTTTCTAATTGCTCCCGGGCGTTTTCAACACCTTGCTTCATTTTTTCTCGGGCTTCTTCAACGGCTTTTTCAGATACTTTTACTTCTTCTTCTAACCTTTCTTTTTCAATAATCTTGGAAAGTTGAGATGGCGACCATCCTTTTTCCAGCCCAGATTTTAACATCGCAGTAATTTTTTCTGAGGTTAATACCTTTAACTTTTTTGCTGGTTTAACAATGCTAGATAGTTCAGAAAAATCAGCCGCTTGGTAAGATTGGTCAAATGCTATTTGAATTAATTCCTGAGATGTTTTAATAGGTATCTGAACCGCTACCAAGTCTGCCAGACATAATACACCGGCATTCAGGTCATTGGGGTTCATCTCGGGAAACTGCTTGGATTTTGAAAAGTAAGTTATCATTTCGTGGAGTGCCTCTTTAGTTACATCACGCCAAAGGCTCTCGGATAAGACCTCAATACTTTTCAACCGCTCCTGGGCCGTAGATACTTTAATACCCTTTTTTATCATTGAGTCTACTAATTCTTTGGCAAAAGATAATCGTTCACTAACCAAGTGAACCGTAGACTCAAGCATCCGAGGTGCAACATTCTTCGCCAGACCCTCTTTAATTTTGTCAAAAACCGAAGATAAAGGAACTTCTTTTTGATGTGCGGCAAGAATAATTTCATAAAAGGGCTGAAGCAACTGATGATGCGTTTCTTTGGCAAGGATTCGATTAGTGATTATTTCTATCTCTCGACCAGAAATTTGCTTCTTAACCAATTCCTGAACTAATTGGTACAGAACAGATTTTGTTTCCTCGCTAATTTTAGGGTTATCTTTTATTATTTTCTCTATCCTTTGAAAATATTGTTCTTCTGTTTGCTCAATAGGTGATTTATCAGTATCTGGAGTCCCCGCCATAGCCAGTGTCCGGAATGAAAGAATCATCAATAAACTCAATATAGTCGTTACGATTTTAATCCTAATCATATACTTTTCCTCTCTATAAATAAAGACGATAGGGAAATTCTAAAGTTACATAAATTATAACGAATCAAGATATTATGGTTTTATCGTTATGACCCCATTGATTAGCCCGAATCCGTCTTTTACATATTCTTCAGCCTCCGGTGGAGTTAACCATTGATTGCCGTTAATAATAAGCATATACTGATATCTGCCAGGCGGTAGTGGAAGTATAATTATCCAAGTGCCATTTTCGTCCACTTTTTTAAGAAAATGGCAGTTAATACTCCAATCGTTAAAGGTTCCCGCGACTACCACAGAATTTGCTTTACTTGACTTTAGAACGAAACGATATCCGCCATCAACATATCCTGACCGGAGAGAATTATAACTACTTTGACATGAAGAAATTATTATAAAGATACCTAAGATTATCAAAAACCACATGATAGTTTTAGGTATTTTTGAGATTTCAGTAAGACATTTCATTTTTAATTCTAACGGATTCTATTTTACGATTTTTATACGGTTACTATCTCTCGGCAATCTCGGGATTGCCCCTACGGGACTTCTTCAGAGCAGTATCCCGTGGGGGATTGAGTAATGATTTTATCTGTTGCGTTTTCTTGCATATATCCTTATTGGCTAACTCCGTTAGAAGTAGACCCTTGGGCGTCTTCTCTTGGGTGACTTCTAACGGGGTTAGTATAGCAGACCCGTTCCGCTCTCGCTTGAGCGGGGCGAGTGAGACAGCGATTTTGATAGGGGATTTAAATAGTCTTTTATGTGTTTTTAATAAAACAGGTAAATTTGTTTTATTTATTCCGCCAATGGCAATATAAGGAATATGAATCTTTTTAGCGACATCTTTTATGTAGTCAAATCCGCGCGGTTTAAGTAATGGTTTGGTTGGAGATGGGAAGAATGGGCCAACCGAAATATAATCGGCACCGTTCTTTTCCGCATCAAGTGCCTCTTTTATGGAATGGCTGGTTGCCCCGATAATTTTATCGGCACCTAATAGTCGTCTGGCATCGCGGATTGAAATGTCCGTTTCTCCCAGATGAACGCCGTCTGCCTGACTCAATAAAGCAATATCAATCCTGTTATTAATAATAAATATCACATTCCCACCTGACCGGTCGCCAGGTCGGGCAGGTGTATG
>JAZDFP010000204.1:0-4955 GCA_043807745.1 Planctomycetota bacterium | reverse complement strand
AATCCTTCCATTACCACTTCTTCTCTTTCTGACGCTACTCAAAACCAGGCATATTCCCAAGTTCTTCAAGCCACAGGAGGCGCCGTACCATATACTTGGTCAATATCTACCGGTTCATTACCTGGTGGCCTAACCATTAATTCTTCAACTGGTACAATCTCAGGCACGCCTACAACAACAGGCACATCGACGTTTACCGTGAAAGTAGAAGATTCATCTTCTACTAAACAATCAGCGACCAAGCAGTTGAGTATTGTGGTGGCGGGAACCGGCACAGGCGCTCTCTCAATCTCTACATCATCTTTACCGGGCGGGACAGTGAATCAAAACTACTCCCAGCAAATTGCCGCAACCGGCGGCACAGGAACATACTCGTGGTCAGTTAGCAGCGGAATTCTCCCTAACGGGTTAAATATTAATTTTGCAAATGGAAAGATTACCGGTATCCCTATCGCAACCGGCACCTCAACCTTCACCGTCAAAGTGACGGACAGCTCCACGCCTCAGCAATCAGCGACCAAGCAGTTGAGTATTGTGGTTACTATTTCTACTTTAACTTGTGGAGCTTCTTGGGAAACCAATTTGTGTCAAGCGAGGGTAATGACCTGCACAGCTTCTGCTTGTAGCCAATATGTATCTGCTATTAATCAATATGCCAGCAGGACAGGTATGGCCAATGGAGTTAATTTTTTGAAAGCAATAATGATTAAAGAATCAGCGTGTAATGTCGCAGCTCAGAGTCCTTCAAATCCGCCATCATGCGGTTTGATGCAATTGAAAGCCTCAACAGCCAATATATATAAATCAAGGTGTGGTGTATCTAATAATGTTGATATTACCTGTGATTGGCTTAGAGATTCTGTTAATGCTAATGCAAGTATTTGTATTGCCGCTGAATATATGAATGCCTTAACTCAAAGTGTTTGTGGCAGTACACCAAGAGGAGTTGCTGCTGGGTATAATGGTGGTAGTGGTGCTTGCAATCAGAGTGTGGATTGTGCTGGTGCGACAAACTGTGCCGGTGGGGCCGTTCAAAGATGGGAATGTTTATATGATAATAGCCAGCATACGATTTGCAATACAGGTTATACCGAGACCAGAGATTACGCTACTAAAGTATTGTATTGTTATAGTAATCCTGGATTTTAATAAAAAATATGCTTAGAAAAATAATTATAATTTTAGTATTTGCGGTCGCTGTTTTGCCGATGTTTTCTTTCGCTGATCAGGCAACCCCAAATGATTATATTTATCTTTTCCATCTTTATTATGACAATGGCAAATTGGTTGCCGACCGGGATTTTCAATATAAATATGATGTTATCCCGGAGAAATTTGTAGTAGAAACTTTGACAACCCAGTTTCCTTATAAAGGCGAAGTGGTTAATTTAAAAGATAGGATTGTAGCGACTTTTCAGTTTGACCCTCGGCAGGGGAATCCTAATTTTTTGAAAGGGAAAATTTCGATCAAAGCGCCATATGTAGCAGATGGGAAACAGGTTAATTTTTATGACAATCAAGATAAGCCAGCTACTACAATCTTCGTGAATGAAAGTTCTTTTTGCAATGACGATGGGATATGCAATGCGGATGTCGGTGAAGATTCAAGTTCCTGCCCCAATGATTGCAAGACGACAGCATTTATTACGCCTACGCCAACTCCGGGACAGGATAAAAAATCCAGCGGCTTATGGTCCGGGATAATCTGGTCTGCTTTGGGGGTGTTGATTATTGTCGGCTGGTTTGTTTGGAAATGGTGGAGGAAGAAAAAAGAACAAAATTTTAATTTCCCTACCTAAATAAAAAAGTTATAATTAAAATATGAGAAAAATATTCAGGATTTCATTCTCGATATTTTTAGTAAGCTCGGTATTATTAGTGGCGTTTTATGTCTTATCCGTAGAGAAAGCATCGGCCCTTACCTGTGTTTTGAATAATATGACTTGGAGGCAAGATAATGCAAGGGTAGGCGATACAGTAGAATATAAGATAGATGGTCAGAATTGTCAGGGGACAAGCGTGAAAGTCCAAATATGGTGGGATCAAATTGGACCGATAGATACACCAGAAGCTGAAGTAAATAAAACCTTTCCCAGTGATTCCAATACTATTATTGGTCAATGGGTTGTCCCTGCGACTGCAGGAGTGTCGCTTTTGAATGCCCAGTTTTATGTGCAAGCGCATACTGGCTCTGCTGGGACAGGCGCAGATGTAGATTCGAGGTATAACGGGAGCATAAAATGGCTTACGATTGTTTCTTATTTAAATCCGAATCCAGAGGTTCAAATTACAGATTTTCATATTACTCCTAATCAGATTCCGGCCAATACTGTAACAAAATTAACAGTAACATTTAAAGCTCACGTCAATACTCCGGCTTACCTTCTGACTAGATGCTCGTCAGGCATCAGGGTATATTTATTAAATGATTCAGGTACTACATTATATACAGGGGATATAAAGATAGTGAATCCAGCAGATAATAATCCAAGTTATGATTTTGACTATAATTATAATGCTGGAGGAGATGGGACAGTTAATCTTAAGGGGGCAATGGAATGTTTTGGCAATAGTATTTTAGTTACTCTCCCGACGTCATCCGCAGTCACTCTTACGATTGGAAGCGGTGGCGAGACGACTCCGAATTGTGGGTTAATACAGTGTAGCGCTGGTGGGCAATGCAACAATGGATTTACTGGCCCATGCCGGCCTGAACATCCCGAAGATTGTGGAACTGCACCAGCTATATGCGCAGGAGGGGTATCACAGCCTTTTCATTTTAGTGTTCCTAATTGGCTATTGGGCAGTAATGAGAATGCCACTATTGTTGATGTAATCAAAGTAATAATAAACTGGATAAGAAATATCGCCATACCAATTGCTGTGGGAATGATTATCTGGGGCGGGATTATGTATTTGACTGCCGGGCCATTCCCGAAAAACGTGGACAAGGCGAAGAACATAATCAAATACGCTGTTCTTGGCTTGGCAATAATTTTCATTGGTAGCGGGTTTATAACTTTAATCCAGAGCATTTTGACGCTCGGCGTAGATAATAATGGTATAGATAATAGTCAAACTGGTACTGGGACTGGTCAAGATAATCAGCCGCCTCTCCCGGCTGTAAAATATGGTTGTAATGATTTGGGTTTTTGTATCCAGAATTCGGCAGGGTCTTTTACAAGTCCATTCTGTAATGGCCAGTGCAATCCCGGCGGGCCAGATAGAACAATAGGAAGTTTATGCCAAAATCAGGCTGGCTGTTTAAGCGGATTAGTATGCAATCAAGGTTTTTGCCAGAAACAAGGCGGAAATGTGTCAGGAGAGCCATGCAATATAGATACTAATTGTATTTCCGGACTTTTCTGTGACAAATTAGGCACTCATCTGCGGGTTATGGACGGCAGATCATTGGGAACTTGTATTGAATTAGAATCAACCGGGGTACAGTTAGGAGATGCATGCCAGAGGAACAATCAATGCCCTGCTGGTTTACAATGTAATCAGATTTGTCAGAGAAGTGGGGGGAATTTAACGGGTGAAGCGTGTCTTAGCCCAAATAATTGTCAATCCAATTCTTGTAGGACAGTGGTGGGAGACACATTGGGTAAATGTGTAAGTCAATAATAAAAATGAAAAAAATAAAAAATCTAATTAATTTATTGGTCGGATATATGTTTATTGCCGGAGCTTTTGTAGCGAGGGCGGCAGAAGGAGATACGAGTAATGATTTGCCGGGTATGCAGGACTTAACCATCCAGCGGCTCTTTGGCATAGTTACCGGATTGGTTTGTTGGCTTTCACGCATTGCCATAGTTTTAATAGTAGTGGCTATAATTTTTTACGGTTTGCAATTTATGACAGCTCAAGGCAATCCGGACAGATATAAAAAAGCTAAAGACGGATTTTTCAAAGCTTTGCTTGGAACGCTGATTATCCTTGGCACTTACACAATAATTGCTACTATTGCAAACGCTATAAATCCGGGTGGCAATTACCAGACCTTTTATCTGGATTGTGCAGCTTATTTTTAAACAAATAATTTAAAATAAAGAAATGAATAAAAAATTGTCAGTAGTAAAAATGGTCGGAGTGAGTATGTATGCGGCTTTGTTGGTAGGTATTGCCAATACGGCTTCCGGTATCGGGGAATTGACCGGTTTGCCTACTGGTAATGCTATAACATTGGCGTATATAGCGGATATAATAGGGAAGATCGCCAGATTTTTAGTGCTTATAAGCGCGGTTATAGCTGTAATTATGATAGTTTGGAGCGGAGTGATTTGGATGACAGCCGGAGATTCAAAAAGAGTTGATCAAGCCAAAGCAACATTAAAAAATGGGGTGAGAGGGGCGTTGATAGTTTTTGGAGTCGGAGTGATTATTAATACAATCGCAGCTGTTGTGACTGGCGCAGCTTTTTGTTCAGTCGGATTTTTGGGCGTCTGTGTATACTAATTAGTTGTATAAGTGTTATAATTATTTTATGCGAAAGGAGGTGGAGTTATGAAATTTACAAAAGTAGCGTATGTAGGAATGATAGTCGCGGCGATGGCATTGCCGGTTTTTGCTTTGGCGCTGGCTACTCCGTCTCCGAATGTACCGGGACAGCCAGTCACTCTTACTGAGATAGAAAACATAATAAGAACAATCGCAAACTTTTTGATTATTGTTTCTGTTATTATAGCAGTGATTATGATTATCTGGGGTGGGATTTTGTATATGTGGGCGCGTGGGGATGATAAACGAACGGAAACTGCGAGAAAAACAATATTTAATGGTATAATTGGTGCGGCGGTAGTTTTAGCCGTAGGCGTGATCCTGCAGACTGTAGCTGGATTGGTTACAAGAACATTCTTCGGATAAAATTCTAAAATATAGATTATAAAATCCCCAGCCCCGCGGGGCTGGGGATTTTATAATCTATATTTTAGAATTTTATCCGAAGAATGTTC
>JAZDFP010000203.1:0-2887 GCA_043807745.1 Planctomycetota bacterium | reverse complement strand
CGGAAGGCAGGAATGTTCCTGAGGTCTATTGTAACGGTATTTCAACGAGTCTGCCCCGTGATGTGCAGGAAGAAATGGTCCATTCAATTGAAGGATTAGAGAAAGCTAAATTTATCCGCTACGGATATGCCATAGAATATGATGTGGTCTTACCGTATCAGATAAAACCATCACTTGAGACTAAGAATATAGAAAATCTCTTTTTAGCAGGCCAGATAAACGGGACATCCGGTTACGAAGAAGCCGCGGCGCAGGGAATTATGGCTGGTATCAATGCCGTATTGAAAATCATGAAAGAACTACCTTTTATGCTTGCCAGAAGCGATGCCTATATCGGCGTTCTGATAGATGATTTGGTAACACTCGGACCAACCGAACCATATCGGATGTTCACATCGCGTGCCGAATATCGCTTACTATTGCGTTCCGACAATGCCGATAGACGTCTGATGCCTTATGCATTCAAATTAGGACTACTTAATAAAAAACTCCAAGATGGTTTAAATGCTAAAGAAGAACTTATAAAAAAAGCAAGTACCATATTAAACAAATCATTTTCTAATGGTAAATCACTCAAAAGGATATTAAAACAACCGGAAATTAGACTTAAGGAATTAGAAGCAAAATCAAAACCATTAAGATTGCTAAATCTCACTGATGATATCAAGGAACAGGTTGAGATTGAAGTCAAATACGAAGGATATATACAGCGACAATTGCGTCAGATTGAACGCGCTAAGAAGATGGAAAATTATCTGTTACCGACCAAGTTTGATTACAATAAAATAAAACATCTCAGCAAAGAAGCCAGAACCCAATTAAATAAATTCAAGCCATTATCTTTGGGACAGGCAAGCCGTATTGCCGGCGTATCCCCTGCGGATATCTCGGTTCTTATGATATATTTCCTACATTAATCTTATCAGATATATCTATTTTTTCTGCTCTTTCTCCCACCATTCTTTCCATTTGTCGTAGTCTTCTCCAAAGGCGTAGGGGGTAAGATTACGCAGTGCTCGGGCGGCGCAGTTCCTAACTTTCTCTTCATCATCACGAAGCGCCTCAATCAGAGCCGGGATTGCCGTGGTATCATTTATTTTCTGAATCGCACCGATAATCTGCATCTTGGTCCATGTATCCTGCTCTTTATTTAATCTTTCTATAAGAAAATTAGTGGCTTTTTCATCGGCAATATTAGCAAGTGCCATAGCGGCTCCACTGCGAATCTCATTATTCTCATCTAAAAGCAAATCCATAAGGGTATTCACTGCATCAAGACTGTGCATCTGGCCAAAGATATTAATAATCTCTTCCCTGACTTCTTTGGTTTTTGCCGTGGACAGTTTACTTCTCAGACGATTAAATAAATCAAATGATTTTAATTCATCAGCGGTTAATTTGCCTGAGATATTAATAATAGCACCGGCACTTGTCTTACGGACTCCCCCATCATCATCATCCAAATAGTCCAAAAATAACGGCAATGATTCTTTGTCTTGGGCAGAAATCAAATGGTTTATCAAGGCGATTTTGACTACGGGTGATTTCTCTTTAGGCAGTTGATTTCTCAGTAAGTGTATGGTTGAAATATCCTTCATCCGTATGAATGCATTCAAAACTGCCAGTTTAAGAGATTCATCATCTCCAATTAATATCTCAAATAAAGGTTTAATGGCTTTGGCAACATTATGCCTGCCTAATGCCTCTATCACCCATTTCAGAACTTTAGCGTTCGAGATTTCATTGAGCAGTAGTAAGAAATAATCCTTATCTTTCTCGCTTTTAACAATCATTTCTTCCATTATCGGCTCGGAATCATTTTCTCCTGCAGTAGCAACCTTTGCTGGGCTTCCCACCCCGTTAGAAGTGTCAGAAGGGACGTTGTTTCCGGTGCCAGAGTCTGTAAGGACACTTCTAACGGGGCAAGCTGATTCAATAAGTCTTAAAAGGAATTCATTGATTTGCTTTTGCGATGGCGTTTGGGCTTTGGCATCAAGTAATAAAGCAATATCGCTCATTGATGTTGAGGTAATAGGAATAACCGTCTTGGTAACCGTAATAGATTTATCAGGAAGAAATATTTCAGGTAATTTAGGAACAGGCGGTTTCCATTCTTCAGCGATAACCTGATATATCTGTGAACGATTAATTTTAATCGTGCCGAATCCGATTTCCATCGTTATGGATTTCTTGTCCTCGCTGATAATCTTACCTTCTATGGTTGAACCATTTTTCAGGTAAATTGCGTCACTCCAAAGGTATGATTGCCAGCTTTTCACCACTCCCGAAAGAAGTAACCCAAGTAGCATCAGCATCCCGACGAAGCCTGTCGGGATGCAGTCCTTCTTGAGCATTTTCATTCGGGAAAAGACACAAAAAACACAAAGAGGAAGAAGGAATAGGGACGAAATAACTTTGTGTCCGGCGCCTGTCCCACCAAAACGGGATGCCTTTGTGGTTAGTCTTTGAAATTCCATACAATAAATTAATATTTCCTTTTAATGTATCTCTTGATAGTGCGTATCCCTAAATATCTATAACCATCACTTAGAGCTGTTGTTAGACCACCGTTATAATTAATATTAGCATTACCACCTATGTCCACATCCACTTCACTACTACTGCTGACTAACGTGCAAATGTCTTCTTTATCTTCAGCAATTACACACCCAGTAACTAGTGGGGTACCTACCATGCTAATTTGTTCATGAGCAGCAAACAATCCAAGCAAAACACTGCCAGCAGCGCCTCTCATCCTCAAATCTGTTCCAGCCATACAAGCAATGTTACCACCGCTGCTATAAGGAGATATTGAAGGACTGCCTGTCATATTAATATATCCGGTAGCGATGATACTCACCAGCCATGGAGTAGCGGGTGAGCCGGG
>JAZDFP010000202.1:0-12903 GCA_043807745.1 Planctomycetota bacterium | reverse complement strand
TTGGCATATTTTGCCAAAAAATTCGAAGGTGAAGCAACTTATATAATGTCCAGGTTTTTCCCTGATTATATTTTAAATTATATCAAAGAGGTTAGCCAAAATTCAATTAAAATCATTAAGGCTCCAAATTTAAAATTAGGCGTGGAGAGAGATTTTTATCAATATTTACTGAATTTAGTACGAACAGATAGTAAATTCAAAAATTATCAACCACTTTGGCATGCTAAATATAGCGGAGAGTATTCTGAATTTTTAGGAAACGATATTATTAAAAATTTAAAGTTTATTCCCGATTACATTGTTTTAGTAGTAGGTGCAGGTGCAACATTAGAAGGACAAGCAATACCTATTAAATTAAATTTTAAAAGCATTCCTAAAATAGTTGTACCTGAACACTATGAATCCTCATTGTTAAAGAAAAGAAGACCAAATATCGAAATTATCAATGAAACTTCTAACAATAAGAAACTTAACACAAATTGGTTTAGTCGTCCACCCAAAGGTATCCCTCATTATGTTATTGGCCCTCATTATGACGAAATTAACCCGTTATTAAAAACAGCTGTAATTAATCTTATTGATTGTGTTTATATGTATGATGAATTGAATTGGAAAGAAATGTCAATAAAATGTTATGAAAAGGGGTTAGAAATAGGCAATTCAAGTGCGGCAAATCTTTATGTATCCAAGCAATTAGCCGAAAAAGGATTTAAAGTGCTCACATTTATTTATGAACCTTTCCGGGCATTTTATCATGGGCATAATATTGAAAGTGTGTAATATTTCGTTAGTAAGCGGGACAGTCCACATATTTTCTATGCCTTGATTTATCTGTGATTCGGGTCATAATGATATGAATTTGAGGGGTGGGCTGGAATACCTGATATTTTAGAATGACAATGCCGTGTATATGAGTAAAATAGTTGATTGCAAAATGCGTGATTCTGTCCCACGAGGAAAAATAAAGGGGATAAACAAGGCGGAGACGACTATTTTAATGGTGGAACAGAATGCCATGATGGCGCTGGAACATGCAGATTACGGATACGTATTTGAAATCGGCAAGGTTGCCTTTGAAGACAATGCCAAAGACCTGTTAGCCAATGACTGGGTAAAAAAGTCATTTCTGGGAGAAGAGTAGTCACAGATTGCACAGATTTATAATACTCACATCATCATCTTATCGTTCCTTGCGGGACCGACACCAATTTTTCCCTTACCGGGATAACTGACACTAATTCGTTACCTCAAAGTGTCAGTAATAACTCATTTTTTACCGCATAATCAGCGCATCATTTTCTTTCTGCAAGAGTAATTTTATCGTTTTACCCTCACCCCCTATTACCCTTTTATATACCCGGATATAGGCATTGTGATACCCGGATGTAGGCTCTTATATATTGGGACATAGATAGTCATAGGTCATAACATATTCATTTATCTATCCGGATATAACCATTTATATATTGGGACATAAACAGTCATAGGTCATAACATATTTACTTATCTTCCCGGACATAGGCATTTATATATCTGGTCGTAGCCCTTTATTTACCTTAATATAGAATCTTATATGCCCGGACATAGGGGATTATTTATTCATACATAAATGGTTATATAAAGGTTGGTAGGGGGTCATATACGGGGGGTCTCGGTGTAGATTTTATAGAGACTTATGACAACCAAGCACGACATTTCTTGTTTTTGCCGAATCAAAAATGGTATTTCAGGGGTGATTTTTGGATTTTGAGATTGCGAAGCACGACATTTTATTTAACACCAGAAATATCAATATGTTGTAAGCAGATTTAACAGACAAAACGGATTAATCAGATAAATCAGCTCAATCCGCTTACTTAATGAAACCGTCGAGACCTTTTTCCCTGTATTTGGCAATCCATCTTTGGACTGTGCGGTGAGTAACATCCAGATAGTTGGCAATATCCTGAAACGGTTTTTTCTGGTCAGAGAGGTGGAGCGCCTGAAGTGGTTTGCGTTTATTCCATTTCTTGAGTGCGGCTAATCTCTGGAGTTCATCCTTAATTTGTTTCTTCTCTTCCGGCGTCAACGTAATGTAGGTGTGGGGATAGGGCATAGGTTGGTTTTATAAATTGTTCTTAGCCACCCTTTGGCGGAGCGTAATTGTCGCGAACGGCTTTCAGGATATTCAGTTCCGCTTGTCTTTCCTCAATTTTTGTATCTATTGTTTTCTGCAATTGTTTTGCCTCTTTTTCCCAGCGGCTTGCTTCTTCAGTAGCTTTTTGGTATTTGTTCCAAAGCTCACGGGAGGCATCTGTCAGGGCAGAATTTTTCTGCTCTAATTGTGCATTTTCGCGATGCTTCTGATTTAGCGCATTCTTTAAATTATCTCGTTCATCGGATAAGAGCGCGTTCTGTTTTTTTAGGTCTCTTTTTTCCTTTGCGAGGCGGGATTTGCTTTGCGTGAGTTTTTTTAAGTCAATCTGTAATATATCTATTTTTGTTTGCAGGGAATTATTTTCTTTCTCTAATTCCTTTTTGGTTCGCGGTTGTTTTGGTTTTTTGCGGTTCATTAATCTTTACCTTTTAATTCATCAGGTTGGTTTAACTTCACGCCCAATTCCTCTAATTTTTTCCTTATTTCGTTAATGGATTCCTTACTTTTTTCATCTACAACAAATCCTACTTTTTCTATTATTTGGTCGCGAATATCTTTCAGCATTTTTGAAAGCAAAATATTTTCCACATTTCTCTTACGAAGCCAGGCATCTATATAAGATGCATCAATTTTTATTGCCTCATCATATACCTTAATTGCTTCTTCATAACGCTCAAGTTGCTCAAGCGCAATACCTTTGTTATACCACGCTTCTTTGTCTATTGGTTGAATCGCTAAAACCTTGGTAAATGAATCTAATGCTTCCTGATGTTTACCCAACTTCCCCAAAGCAACCCCTTTATTATACCACGCCAAGTAATTACCGGGGTCAAGGTCTGTGGCTTTATTATAAGAATTGATTTCTTCATCAACCTTTCCCAACTTTCCTAATGCCATGCCTTTATTTGTCCACGCCTTTATATTAATTTGCTTTTCATCTACAGCTTTATCCACAGACACAACTTCTAATGCCTTATCAAGCGCAGTAATTGCCTCAGGGCATCTCCCTAACTTTCTTAGAGCAACGCCGTAATTATACCAGCCATCCTTGCAGGTCGGCTTAATCTTTAATCCTGTTTCTAATAATGGTATTGCTTCTATATATCTTTCTAATTTCCTTAATGCCACCCCTTTGTTTATTAGCGCCTCTTTATCGTTTGAGTCAATCTCTAATGCCTTATCATAGGGAATTAATGCATCTTCCCACTTGCCTAATTTCCCCAATGCAATACCTTTACTTACCAAAGCCATAGCATTTTGAGGATTGAGAAGTAATGCCTCATCAAAACATTTGAGAGCGGACTGATAATCACCTTTCCTTATTAAATCCTTGCCTTGTTCTACTAATGGTGTGGTATCTATTTGCTGTTTAAATTCGGTGCCGGGTGCAGGTTCTTTTAGCAATTGTTCTATTTTTAGCCGAAAATGTGTCGGTGGTTTCTGTTTGGCTTGTAGCAATTGCAGAAACTCCTTTGAATCGTGGAGCCGCTGACGGCATTCGGCACATTCTACCAAGTGGTTATATAATCGTTCGTGCTTTTCTATCCGTTCCTCGTCTCCGGCAATCAGCCGACCTAAATCCATTTCCACTTCATCACATTTGAATTGCATATTTATATCCCTTCTATTTTTTTGCGGTGATACTGTTGTAGTTTTTTTAATGCCCTATTATAATTTTTTTCCATTGCGTTAATTGATAAAGGACTTTCTTTCTCGTCTCTTAATTCTGACGGATTCGTTGTCTGTATTTCTAAATATGTTTTACCATCTAATAGGTGTAATTCAATAATTTTGCGTTCTTTTCCGTCCAGGACATTAGAATTCAAATATTCCTCTCTTAATTCTTTGCATTTATTATCTTGTTTAACCTTTTCATCTTCAATTTCTATATCATTACCTTCAGCGTCTTTGGGCAACTCTTTAACATCCGGTTTATTCCTGATAATTTTCAAACACTCATTTTTGCAGATAGTATAAACCCAAGCACTAAATTTTGATGCCGGATTAAAGGTTTTGGCAGAGCGAAAAATTGCGCGGCAGGTTTCCTGAACCGCATCCTGTCCATCGGCTTGGTTATTAAGAAACTTAGAAGCAAAGTTCAGCAAAACGTTATAATGCCGCTTAACCAATTCGTTAAAAGCGTCCTCATTCTTATCAGGCGCGTTGGCGAAGTCGGCCATAAGTTGTTCGTCAGTGCGGGCCTGTCCGCCTCTGGCGGAGGTATCGTCAGGCATAAGATTTCCCTTTCACCACAAATCATGCTGAACTTGTTACAGTATCTCCTCAAGGC
Source organism: Planctomycetota bacterium (assembly GCA_043807745.1). Lineage (GTDB taxonomy): Bacteria > Planctomycetota > MHYJ01 > JACQXL01 > JACQXL01 > JAZDFP01. Next base: position 8,476 of record JAZDFP010000202.1, on the reverse strand, counting down.
GGGCTTGATTCAGCATCTCATTCAAAATTATGTAAAGCGTCCCACGTATTCCTATGAAATGATATAGGCATTTTCTTGTATATAATTAGTTTCTTTAAGCTTCAACGAATGTTTTAAAGCCGTATATGTTTCCTCAGCAAATCTATAAAAACTTTCATCTCTTAGTGCAGTGGTTAAAGAGGTAGGGAGACCTTTTAATCTCATTTCTATATAGTTTCTATATATTGATTCTATCAAAGCCTTAAAAAAACTAGGCCTATTTTTTTCAGGTATACTTAAATCTACTCTCCCATCTTGGTCTATAAATAATAGTTTTATTCTAAAAATCAATACTGGTATTATATGGTCAATATTGTATTTAATGTTGCTTCTAATAAGATTATTTAAAGCAGTATCATTGTCCTTTGCTTTATTTATCTTGTTCTTTATGATAGTCCAATTTAAATCTCCACTGATTGCCTTTTTCTCATATTCGCGAACAAATTTACTTTCGAAGTCATTTAGATATGGTTCAATATATTTCTGTCTTATATCAAACAAAAGAGGAATAAGCTTAGATATGGCAGTGATTGTTTTGGTTGCATTATTCTTCTTGAGTAATTTTCCAAATAAAGCATAAATTGGTGTCCTTTTGTTTGTGAGTTTATAAATATCATTTTGGTTTGTTAAAATTCCTGTTGCAACTACTGGACGAAGTAATCTTAAAATATGCACCTTTTTTACGTTGTCAACGATTTCATCAAATCTAAATTCTATTTCAATCTGATTCCTATGTTTCGTGATAAAATCAGTGAATATTTTTTCGTTTAATTCTCGCCTGTTTTTGGTACCAAAAATATCATCTACTTTAACATTTTGAGTATTATTGTTTGCCTCCGCTATAAGTGTTCCTATATCATAAGTATCTAACCTGGTAACGTCGCTAGAAATATTATCAATTAAGTTTATTTGTATTCTTATCCTTGAATTTAGAAAATCATTCAAATCCATATTATCAAAGGATGTTTTGTATTTCCCATTCTTCTTAAGGAAGTCAATTATTTCTTTTACTCGTTTAAATCTCAAGTACTTAAGCACATTTTTCCATGAGCTGGTATCCTTAAAATTTTGCTTGATAAACTGGTCAAATTCAGGTTGTTTAACATCTTTTAGTGATTTCGATATTAATTTTAATAAGGTAAGTATGAGAATTATAAAGCGAGTTTGGTTACCATTAGTTAAACAGCAGTTGGCATATTGAATAGTCCTTTCATCAACAGACTTAGTATTCTGTAAAGACACAATAATACCTGAGTGCAAAAATCTAAACATATTTTTATAGTCTTTAAGCAAACTTTTAATAATATCCTCATTTGCTTTTCTTAACCCCTTATATTCTCTTGGATTACTGCCGGCTTCATTGGATTCCTCTCCAGTTTCACGGTAATCTAACAATATAATTTCCTTGAATGATAATTCCCCCATAATTGTTTTATTGTCAGATGACTTATAATATTTTTCCGGAAATGTTATTTTTTTCTCTTGCCTAATACTTTTAATTGTATCAATTAAACTTGTCATGATTGCTCCTCTCTTAGTTTTCGTCTCATTCTTGTAGAAACCATTGCAAAATTATGCATTAGCCTTTCAAAGTACTTCCCATTATGTTTCATTAAAAACATTCCGGGCTCAAGAAATCTCCTATATCTAAATTGTTCTTGATAGACCTTTAACAATTGCTTCCTTGCATAGGCTGAATAATGTGATAAATAATTTCTTATTTTATATACCGCATTAATTTTGCGCCCTTGCTCACTTGTTATTTCAGCAAATAAATTATATTGTGGAGTCAATACTTCCTTGAAGTAGCCCCGCGAGTCATTGATATTATAATAATTCCGATATGAATCTGCGAATAATAACGCCCGTATTAAACTTAAATCGAGTTTAGTTCCTTGAGATAGTTCCATTTTATCCTTTAGGCACATTGAATCTAAATGAACTAAATAAATCAAATCTTGACTTACGAAATTTTCCCATAGTGCAGTTGACTTTAGCAAAAGAGATTCAAGTAACATTGATTTTTGATTGTCAATACGTTTGCTATTATCTTTTATTATTTCACTGCCATAATTAATTATATCTTCAATATTGCGCTCAAATTCTTCATGATTAGTATCAATTGCTTTTTTAGACACAACAAACTCCTCATCACTTTCAGGGCCGCCATAACCAATTCTGACGAATAAATATTATGTTCTTCAATTAGTTATTTCTTTCCTGATTTTGTCCCCTTGTTTTTGCCGTGTTGTAGTTTTGATTTTTTGGGTTCTTTTACCCCGGCCAGTTTGGTCATCGGGAACTCGTATTGCGTCACAGTCGGTTGCGGTTTGGGCGGAACATATTTCTCAGGCGGTTTGTCTTCTTTTATCGGCGCCTGCATCGGAAGAAATGCCTTGCTCTCGTCGTGGACATATAATTTGGCGCCCATCTCTGTTAATAATTGCCGGGTTGCCTTCTCGTCATAACCTTTTATGCCTAATTTGTATAGCCCTTCATAATAATCAGGATTGTCATACAGTCCCCATTTCAGCAACAAATCCTTATCAACCGTAAAAACCGGTATTTTTGCTTCAACCAATCTTTTTGCCAGAGCCAGTGTTTTTGACTTCTTGGGTGCCCAGGGAATATAGACTATATCCGCCAAGACGCAGGCAATCCAATTCCGTTCCATTATGTTCTTACGCAATTGATTACCTTGCTCCGGTTCAACAATAGACAGCATCAGGATGTCATTATTCTTTATCCGGCGGAAATATTCAGTCCGCACCGGTATCTTGTCAAAGGGTGGATAAAAGCGATAAAGCAGGAAATCCTCAAAGGTTTCTTTGGCTAATCCCTTGGCAGAGAAAAGCGTCATGAAATTATGGTATCTTTTTTTCTCGTGGGCAAAACCGCGCAGAAGTGCGCCGTGGAACATCTCGGTCTCCAGGACCGAATACCATCCGCTGATATTATTACTCTCAAAATCCATTATGGCAATCTCAGGGTCCCAGAACGCCTTGATGCCGGAGCCGATTTGTATATCCGAGGCAATGGTGGCAATGGTAAATAAATCCAGAAACTCCAATGGGCCGTGATAATATAGTTTAGGCGGACAATTCTCGCCTAATCGCTCCTTGAGTTTCTTGGGATAATTCGCATCAGCCGGTGTTACTATTTTATATTCCATAGTTGTTTTACCACCGAATTAATCCTATTTTCTATCTCATCAATCGGCTTATTATCTTTTACCAGATTATGCGCTTTTTCGGATAATTCTGTAAGCAGTTGATGAATCTTGTTACACGGATTAAATTGCGGTATTGCTAAATTCTCCATTACAGACGGTGCACCAAATCCTCTGCCAGCAGAAGAAAAACTACTGATAAAACTATTTATTAAATCAGAGTTTAATATGGCGCAAAGATAGTGTGCTTCAGTTTTATCATCTATTGCGAATAAAGCGGTTGTATCTGTAGAAATTATTGGCTTAATTCCAAAACCTGTTTTCATACTCGAAAGAACAACTGCTGAAATTTTCTGAGCCATACGTTGCCACACTACGCGATATTTAGCAAAGCTATATTCTCCTATTCCAAACATAGTATAAAAAGCTGTTTTTTTGCCAAGTTCCTTGATCGTTCTGGATTGACGTGCTGACAACACGTCTTCAAACTTCTTCAAATAGGCATAAGTTGATGAAACATTTTTAATCATCCAATCTTCACTGTGAGGTTCTCTTGTCTTTGGATTCTGAGTAATTAACAGATAGAAATTGGATGTTGTTCCAAATTTTACTATTTCACCACCACTTATGGCGGGAAAGACTAAAGTTGATTCTATAGCAGTTTTGATTGGTTTAATCTCCGTATCTCCTCTATCATGCATATTTTGTATTACCAGTAACCCATCTGCTCTTACTTCTTTTACCTGTAACCAAAAAACACCATAAGGATCAGTTGCCGCTCCTCTATATGCTTTATATGGATTTTTTCCTTTTACTTTAGAATATAACTTTAGTTCCTTTGGAAGAGCCGTTTGCCAAGTAGAAACTATTTTATCAGGATTAATGGGTGTTGCCTGCATTTTCTTAGTCTGGCAATGTTTCTGAACCTCATCTAATGACCATTCCGGATGAATTTTACCACAGCCCGGCTTTCGTTTCCATTCTATTACCGGCACCGGATAAGTTGTTGGCTCGCCTTTCTTGAGGAAGAATATAGAGGTCTTATTAGCCGCATCGGCAAATGGTTTTAGATGAACCATATTCTCCATACTCAGGACTTTGAGCGGTATAGAATGCTTGTTCTTTATTTCAAACTGCCTGAATCCTTCGCCAGCGCCTTTGGACTTGAACACCTCCATTGTAATAACAAATCCTAATTTTCCTTTGTCTTCAAGATACTTGTCTGCGCATTTATAAACGCAGAGCATAGAAAAGTCTTTTTCACCGCCTCCTAATCTTCCTGCATATCCCTTAAGAGAAAAGAGTTTGTATTCATTCCATAATTTAAGTGTTCTGGCGCGATAATCGTCAGAAAGATAACCCCATCTTATCCATGGCGGATTGCCGATAACATAGTCAAATTTTCCCAGATAGAGCGGGGCAAAGGTATTCTTAATATATCGTGCCCAGATACCGTTTTCACCCTTGTCATCTAATTCCTTGATGCTACGATAAATATCTATAAGCAAAGAAATCTCTTTCTGCGGCAGATTGAATTCCGTCTTGACCTGTTTCTCAAATTGCTCAGGGACGAGTTTCCCTCTCAAAGCAATGGTTATCATTGAAGTGAACTTGTCTATCTGATTCTTGCTCTGCATTGTAATCGGGAAGATATAATTGCCTTTGGTAGTGGTAAATACCAGAGTTTTATCAAAGTCAAGTTCTCCGTCATTATTAGCTGGTTTGGGCGGACAGACCGTATCGCATAGATATACCGGCACGGAAATAGGACTAATCTCCCTGATGAATTTGGAGATGGCAATCAGGTAATTGGTGCGCGCAGCCAGAACTGCTACCGGATTCAGGTCAAAGCCAACAATATTATCAAGGATGTGCCGGGCTAATACTTTTACGGATACCTTTTTCTGCCCAGCAGCATAGTTAATTGTGCGATGGATTGCCTGCACCAGAAAAGTCCCTGAACCGCAGAATGGGTCAAGGAATCGTTGGCAGATTTTGCCTTGATAGCCGCTTTTATCTACGACATAGCCCGCCAGCCAATCCGGGGTATAATATTCGCCTAAACTATGCCTAAGTTGCTTTGGAACTATTACTTCATATAATTTCTGAAGCAGGTCGCGCGTCCAATCCGGCTCAAGTATCGGCGTGGCAGACTCGAAATTATTGAATTCCCTAAGAATGCCTCTAAATGCTTTTGCCATTGTATCTGACCAGTCATCCAGATACCAGGAGAAGAAATCCGCCTCTAAGAAATTCTCAATGCCGTGATGAATAAAATCAGCACCGCTTTCTAAATACGATAATCTTTCTTTTAGCTCTTTGTCGCTTAAGGCATCCAATCCCTTGATGAATGACTCCATCGTGCTTTCTCTCTGGAGCGATACCAGTTCAATAGCAATCAGTTTCATCAAGAAAGCATAATAAGTATGAATGGCAAATAGACATTCCTTTAGCCGGACTCCACCGGACATCTGGTATGAGTCTTTTACTTCGGTCAATGCCGTTTCCGCCTTTTGTAATTCCTGGCCATAGACCACGCCGAATAATCTATCCCATTCGTTAAAGAATGTCTTTATGCGGGATGATTTCTGCTGACGCTGGGTTGACATTACTGAAGAATATAGAGCATAAACTGCCTGAGAGGCAATCGGGCAATGCGGACCAAAAACCTTAGCCAGATTCTGGGCAGTGAGCGGTAAACGTGCCGATGCTCTGGCATATATCAGCAAGTTAGTTATGCTTGACGGCGTTATTAAATAAGGACCAAGAACCTGAAAACCACGTTGTGCCTCTGCTTCAGGAAATATATCTATGGGCAATTCTTTGATGGGGACAGGTGTTTGAACCAATGTGGGCGTTTTAGTAAACCTGACAAAAAGAATACTTTCGCCGTCTATAACGACCCCAATCGCTTTCTCAAGAAAATCTTCCTTTTGAATACCGAATTCTGTGGCTCTTTCTGATAGATATTGCTGGAGTTGATTGATGGCTTTATTAATTTCCGCTTTGCCGAATAATTTATTTTTATTGGGCGCCTTGTATTCTATAGTGAGAAAACCGTAAACCGCATCAGTCCTGCCTTTAAAGGAAGTGGCGGTTCTTTCATAGCCGACAGTTTCTATATCAACGCCAATTTTCTTAAATACAGATTGAAGGATGGGCTCGACTTTCATCTTCAGGTCTTCTTCGGTTTGAGATGAGCGAGCCGCCTCTTTAATATCCTGCACTAACTTTTCGGTGTTGATTTGCCAATATTTCTTCTCTTCAGTCATATCTGACATTACTGTTATCTTATTTTGTCTTAACTAACACAACTTAATCAGGGTTGTCAATCAAAATAGCCACAGATTCCACAGATTTATTTTTGGTAGATAGTAGAGAGATAGGTTACGAGAATTAATAGAAAATCTAATTTTCTTGGCGTATGAAAGCCCCCACCTGACTATATATAAGTAGAGGGAAACGATAGGTCGGCAGTTCTGCTTTAGCAGATTACTGCCGCCTATAGATGGCAGTATCCCGCTGAAGCGGGACTGCCAGTCTAAAGGAGATGAAAGTTATGAAAACCTTAAAATATGCGGCACTGGTGGTATCGCTTCTGGCGATGCTTCTGCTGGGTTGCCAAATCGGTCGGAATATTATGGTTACCAAGGCATCAGCAACATACACAAGCAAGGGCGTCAAAGACCCAACCATAATGATGAAACAGATTGATGATTTCATAGCCGAGGTTGACCAAAAGGGTTCGGTTGACGTGGCTGAACTTAAAAACCTGCTGATGGCAATGAGGGAATTTATTTCTGAATACGCAAAGAACAATAATGTTACCACAGAGACGCAGAGAACGCAGAGGTCAACGAAATAAATTTCGTTGTCTACCTTATATGGCAGAAATAAAGGATAAAGAAATATGTTAAACGAATTTGGTAAGTGTTGGTTCTGCGGAGAGAAGGTCGGTCCGCCTTATGACCGCGAAGACGATTCACTCTGCAAACAATGCTTTGATGACCTTTGTCGCTGGTATGAATACGGCGAAATTCTACGAGCCGGACTGCCGGAAGATATGAGTGTTTATAACCGGGATTGGCAGGTGGAAATAGATAAGCGAATTGATGATGAGAACGCAGGTTATGCCGACATTGCGTCAAGATTGCCTAAAAAACCGCTGGTCGGTGCGGGAGGTGTAACCCCAAAATAGTTTTAACGGGGACTTGGACGAGACCTGTAAGAGATTTAATTTAGTCTTTTTAAAGCCTCTTAAGAGTCCCTGTGAATAAATCTTCATCAGCATAGTAGGTGATTGGATGTGCCTATTGCAGAGTACTATGCAATTGAACAGTTACCGGCTGATGAAACTAAACTCACCGAGAGGGGGTGATAAGAAATGAGTTACATACTGAAGATGAAGTATATGCTTCTGATACCTGATGTCCAGGAGGTCTCCGGCGATATGGAGGATAAGTTTGCGGATGGTTTGGTCATTAACGCTACCCGTATTAATGACCGCCGCAAAGCCAAAATCAACAATGACGGTGCTTACATTGCCAAATTGGCTGGTCCTTCTAACATAGGTTATACGCCTATGATTAAGGATACCTTCGTCGCACGGAACGGCCGGAATGCCACTGAAATAACCACGGCTCACGGTAAAAATATCCAGGATTCGTTCGCCCGATACAACGATAATCTGGATAGTGCGTTCGCCGAGGTGGGCGGAATCAAAGCCAAAAAGTTTACCGAGAACGTGCTTAATAAGAAGAGTAATTGGTCTGACCAAGTAGGCAAGAAGACCTTGCGTATGACGGGCGATAAAATCCGCGGGCGCGGAGTATCCGCCATCAATGCGGCTCTTCTGGTCGGTTACAATGTGGCTATGGGTTGGGTCAGGGAAGATGATATCTGGCAAGGCGGTAATCCGTATAACATCGCTGTTGCAGGATTGGAAGGTTCATTAAAGATGGGTATTAACCAGTTAACGAATAAGGCGGGCTTGACTATCATACAGTCCGGCTTTAACGCCACAACCGTTACCCGACAGAATACCAATGTGATGAACTTCCTGAACGGTATGCGTGACCAGACTAAGTGCGATGAATTCGTGCTGACGGACGGAGCCACGGATACTTATTGCTTGTTCGTGCTGAACGGAGCGCTTTTCCAACTGGAGGTCCAGGTCGGTTTGACTATACCGTAAAAGTAGTCAACGTGGACGGGTGCTGCAGCACCCTGAACCACGTTTCCTAAAGTCAAAAGTAAAAAGTAGTAAGT
>JAZDFP010000201.1:0-2003 GCA_043807745.1 Planctomycetota bacterium | reverse complement strand
CCGGTACAGATATAATATTAGCATCGTTAAACTCAAATTTACCGGAGATTCGGTCTTTAGCATGTAGAATTATTGGCAAATCACTTCTTATTAGAAATGCTTATCCTGATGAAAAAGAAAAATATATTAAGGCGTTAACGTATTTACAATCTAATGATAATGAAGATGTTTTGGCTTCCAGAATTTGGGCTCTAAGAAAACTCTATGCATCATCACTTACAGTTCCGTCATTGAGGCGATACTTCGATTCGGCGCTCAAACTCTATAACAAAACCATCTTTGACCCACAATATCCCATATCAACACGGTTACTTGCATTAGATAGTTTGTGTAGTTCAACATCAATATTTTGGGACCCTTTAGACCCATTATTACAGTTAGACTGGCGATTAAAAAGTTATTGGTACTCATTGATAGAGGAAGAAAAAGTTGATGAAAAGATTAAGGAAAATAAAAATTTATCTTTTTGGAAATATCGGTTTGAGCCATTTAAAACAGAAGCCCTCTCAAAATATGGTGGTGACAAAGAAACCGAAGTCGCTGTAAAACTTGGATTGAAATGGCTTATGAGAACTCAGGAAAAAGATGGTTCTTGGAGTTGTGCGAAATATAATCCGTGGCATGACAAATCACCGCTTCCTTTTTTTATTAATGAAGATGAATTAGTAGATGTAAGTGTAACCGGATTAAATATTTTATGTTTTTTGGGTAACGGGTCAACCCATAAATATGGACCCTATCAGGAAATTGTGAGAAAGGGATTAGAATATATTAGGTCTGCACAGGATAAAACAGGAGTTATTAATATTCCCAATGGTCATGTTCATAATGAGCGTTGCTTGCCGCATGGAACAGACCACGGAATTTTACCGCGTCGTTATAACCATAATATTTCCACACTTGTGTTAGTAGAAACTTATGCAATGACCGGTGATGAAATTATTAAAGATGCGGCACAAAGGGCATTAGAACATTCAAAAAATACCCCTGAACCGGGTTTCCCTTGGTCATTCTATTTAGAGAAAACGGATGTGGGTCCAAGTATTTTTTATATTCTGGCGCTTAAGATTGCACAGCAAACAGACCTTATTGTTTCATCAAAAGAGATAGAAAATGTTAAAGTCTATTTAGATAGATTGACTGATAAAGCATCCGGCAGGATTATTCATATTTGTCCCATTCCGATTTGTTTTGGCGGAATGGATTCTACGGCAACCGGACTTTTCGGCAATATTTTAATGAATACAAATAACTCTATAATCACTAAAACTGCAGATTGGCTGAAAAAGTATCCGCCAGGCTGGACACCTTTTTATCAATTTAACCAGATATATCCTAATCTATTATTTTTAGAGGAAAATATCATTAACGAATGGCAATGGTATTACCAGACACTTGCTTTTAAGGAAATGGGAAGTGTTTACTGGCAGGATTGGAATAAAGTATACAAGGATTTGATATTAAAACATCAACGAAAAGGAGGAGTGCTTGATGGTTCATGGGACCCGGAAGGTCCCTGGGCAACTATTGGGGGCAGGCTATATTCTACGGCTTTCAGTATCCTTTCATTACAGGCATATTACAGTTATTCATTCACTACGGATACGAATAAATAATCCTGTCTTATTCCATAATCCCGAATAATTCATAGTGTGACAGTTTCGCTTTAGCGAAATACTGCCAACTATAGTCGGCTGTAACTCATCCCGCTTCAGCGGGATTCTAACAGCCTACTATGAATTATGTCCGTTATGCTCGCAGTCCCAATGTATATTGGGACGAGAGCATTACGGCGGGTTATCCCGCTACTACCCGTTCCGGGTCATCGCCCAGAGGATCCGTCAGGGTCCGAAGGGCAAACTGCCACTGATTTGAAGCATTTATGAATAATGCGGGATAATAATTGACTTTAGGGTTTGTATTTTATATTCTGTATGCTGTTTTCGTGGCGTGGCACCTGCGGCGCCAAGGTCGTTGAAGCAATATTATACTTATATATTGAG
>JAZDFP010000200.1:0-5926 GCA_043807745.1 Planctomycetota bacterium | reverse complement strand
AGGGAATTATCATACATAGTTAAAAGGATACCGGCAATAAAAAGCGATGGATTTGATTCTGACTTAACCGTATTAATAGTTCTTATAGTCTGGCTTAAGCCCTCCATAGCAAAATACTCGCATTGTATAGGAATAATAACTGAATTAGCAGCGTTAAGCGCATTAACGGAAATATTACCGAAAGAAGGAGGACAATCTATAAGAACAAAATCGTAAGTGTTCTCCAGTGAAAGTAAAATATTCTTAAGCCGTTGTTTTCCTAAGGGCCCTTTATCCAATCTATATTCAAGCGATGCTACTATTGGTGAACTCGGAATTACTGATAATTTATTATGAAAAGATGTTTGTTTGATTGATTCAGGTTTAATGATACCTTCTAATATGATCTGGTATGTACCGTAAAACTTATCAGATGTAATTCCAAGACCGCTTGTAGCATTAGCTTGAGGGTCAAGATCAATGACTATAGTATTCTTGTTAGCCAGCGCCAAACAATAGCCAAGATTAATAGCCGTAGTCGTTTTACCGACGCCGCCTTTTTGATTAGCAATAGCGATAGTTTTCATTATTATAAATAAAACACAAATTACTCAGATTTAATTGCCTGATTTTATCCGCAGTTAATCCTAATGTTATCACGATGAGCTAAGTCGGTCAATTAAAATACTCTGTAAAGATTGACTCTGGCATATAAAAATGGTAGTTAATTATTAAAACATAATAAGGATTAAGATATGGGCAATGATAATGATAAATTGGATAACATTATTAAGCAGCTAAATTATCTTGAGAAGGAAATCTTAGAAAAATTAGCTCGCATAGAGAAGCATCTTGGAATAGAGAAACCAACGCCTGTAATCTCAAAACCTGAACCGGTAGAGAAGAAACCTTCTGAAATTATCTATGATCGCAAGAAAGAAGCGAAACCACCAGAATCTACACCGAAAATAGTCATACTTGAATCGGCAAATATCCCCAGTGTGGAGAGTCCTGCGGTAGAACAAAAAGACGCTACACCAAAAATAGAATCTGCTATCGCTCCTACATTACAGGCTACCTCAAATAAAGAAATCTTAAGTATAGAATCTAGGATAGGAATGAAGTATTTTAACTGGATAGGTGTGATTGTCCTGATTTTAGGTATAGCCTTCTTTCTCAAATACGCCTTTGATAACGAGTGGATTGGACCAATAGGCCGAGTGATAATTGGAATTATTATTGGATTGTCTTTGATTGTTGGAGGGCATTACTCAACCACCAAGAAATATAAATTACCCGCCTGGGGTTTGATGGGCGGTGGACTGGCAATTCTTTATCTGTCTATCTTTGCAACCTTTGGATTTTATCATCTTGTCGGACAGGTGCCTGCTTTTGGGTTCATGATTCTGGTTACAATAACTGGTGTCACATTATCGGTCCGTTATAATACCGTAGCGATTGCAGTCCTGGCGCTTATCGGTGGATTTCTTACGCCCATATTACTTTCTACCGGCAAAGATAATCAGATTGCTCTGTTTTCTTATATCGCATTACTTGATATTGGGATATTTGTAACTGCATATTTTAAGAAATGGCGTCTTTTAGATTATCTTGCGTTTATATTTACAGTGCTGATATTTTTCGGATGGTATTCTGAACATTACAGGGAAGAGAAATTATTTAAGGCGATATTTTTCCTGAGTGTATTTTTTCTAATATTTGCATTCCTATCATTCTTCCATAATATTATCCATCGCAAGAAGACCAACGCGATTGATTTGCTGTTGCTTTTAGGCACACCAGCTTGGTATTTCGGAACGGCTTATGGATTAATGCATATTACCTATAAGGGCTATATGGGTTTATACGACCTTTTAATGGTGGCGATTTATATGGGCATGGCGCGTATTGCTCAGTTGAGAAATAAAGATGATAATTATCTAATCCTCTTACTTTTGGGAATTAGTTTGACCTTTCTGACACTGGCAGTGCCGATTCAATTAGAACATAAATGGATTACCATTGCTTGGGCGGTTGAATCAGCAATACTTATTTGGATATCCTTCCAGACGCACAGTCTAGCAACGCGCATTGGCGGATTAATTGTCTTAGGCCTTGTTTTTATCAGATTGCTCTTTATAGAATCTAATAATATAGATTGTAACTATTTTAATGTAATTCTGAATGAAAGGTTCTTGACATTCTTAGTAGCGTTAGCTGGTTTCTTCTCTACAACATATCTGTATGTTAAACACAAACACTCTTTGGGTTCAAACGAACGGCAGGTCTTTCCGCCTTTATTGAGTATTCTGACTATTCTGATATGTTTTTGGCTTATCAATATGGAGATGGTTTCTTATTATAACTATTCTCAATGGGCTCATACTATAGATTCAGCAAAACGTGAAGGGTTAATGCATAGGGTGCTTTCAATTAGTTGGGCTTTTTATGCACTAGTGTTAGTGATATTTGGTATTCTAGGAAAAATGCCCCTGATTAGATGGCTATCTTTTATTCTTTTCGCCTCTACAATTATCAAGGTCTTTTTCTACGATCTTGCTGAGTTAGAAGCAATCTATAGAATAACTTCATTTATCGTTTTGGGTGCAATATTGATAGGGGTATCATTTCTCTATCAGAAGTTTATCAAAAGAATAAGTAAATCAGTAGATTAATTTGATGATAACGGATTTTATATTTATCCGGCTAAATCTGTTTATTTAACGAGGATGATAAGTATGACAAATAGAATATTGACTCTTTGTTTCTTATTTCTTACTTTCGGTGTAATTAACGCAGATTTTCAGATAACGGACTGGGAATATTTCAAGCTCACAAAGATTAGCGAAAATACTAAAGAAGGTTATGTTAAATCACAGATAGATAAAGAGGTTTTTGCACAGTCACAACAAGACATTAGAGACATCAGAATTATTGATAACCAGCAAAAAGAAATACCTTATAAGTTAGTAAAAAACTATCAGATATTGAAAGAAACACTAATACAATCAGAATTATTTAACAAATCCTTTGTACCGGAAGATAAAACTACATTTATGTTAGACCTTGGTAGCGAATATGTGCGTCTTAATAACCGGGTAGTTATTAATACTCCGGATCATAATTTCAAACGGAAGGTAGAAATCAGCGGAGGTGATGACCGCCACAACTGGCATACTCTTAAAGATAATTGCTATATATTTGATTTTACCACCAAGGAATTTCAGTCTTCCTGTACAACTCTGGAATATCCTGACAATAACTATCAATATTTACAGATAATTATTTGGGATAAAAAAGATAAGTCTTTAGAAATAACAAATGCCACTGTTTATCACAGAACAATTCAAAAAGCCGAAGAGCACTTGATTCCATTCCAACTTATTGACCAAAGAGTAAATACTAAACTAAAAGCATTTGAGCTTATCTTGGATCTCGGCAGTCCGGGTCAGCCACAATACCGTATAGAAATTACACCGCAAAATGAGAATTATCACCGCCAAGTAGAAATACGAGGCACAAATGACATAAAAACTGATTGGAATTATTTAGGCAATGGTTATGCATATAATTTTAACACCCCGCAATTTGTGTTGAACCGTAATAATATAGACTATAAGGAAAATGGATATCGGTTTCTAAAAATAAGTGTTATTGACTACGACGACCAGCCGTTGAATTTTTCTGCTGACTCTATAAAAGTTTATGGGATTGTGAATAAGATTATTTTTAATTATAAGAACGGGTGTAATTATTTGCTTTATTATGGAAATCCTTTTGCTACGAAGGCAACATATGACATAGAAAAATTGTTTCCATATTTGGAGACATCCAACATCGGAGAGTTAAAATTGGAAAAGGGAATAAAAAATTCCCAATATAAAATTCCTCCAAAACCTAAAAAACCGTGGTCGGAGGAACATGCTTATCTAATATGGGTGATTTTGAGTATCGCAATTATTATAATGGGATTCGTTATTATAAAATGGTCTAAAAATATCAAAGAAACCCCAGAGAATAGCACTCAGAAATAAAAGGAGTAAAATTTTATGTTTGATAAATATACAGACCGCGCGCGTAAGACAATGAGTTTGGCAAGAATGGAAGCGCAGAGATTATCTCATGAAGCCATAGGCACAGAACATATTTTATTGGGTCTATTAAAGGAGGGTTCCGGGGTCGCGGCCAGGGCTTTAATAAATTTAGGCATCGATTTCCAGAAAGCAGTTGACGAGGTAGAACGAATGGTCCAGTCCGAGCCCAGACAAACTGCCAGCGGTCAGATACCTTTTACTCCGAGAGCAAAAAAAGTGCTGGAATTCGCCCACGAGGAAGCCATCAATCTCAATCATGATTATATCGGCACAGAACATCTGCTTTTAGGCCTTTTACGGGAAGAAGAAGGTATCGCAGCACGGGTTCTGGTAAATTTAGGAGTTAAATTAGATGAGGTGCGCGAAGAGATTATGACTATTCTGAGCGGCGGTCCATTGGACCAGAGCCAGGAGCCGGAATCAGAAGAGAAAACCACAGCCAAAACCGGTGCCCGTGGAGGGCCCAGCCGTTCCAAAACCCCTGCCCTTGATACATTTGGAAGAGACCTGACCGAACTTGCTCGGACGAATCAACTTGATCCTGTTATCGGACGCCGATTGGAAATTGAGAGGGTTTTACAGGTGCTCTGTCGCAGAACTAAAAATAATCCTGTCCTTTTAGGCGAAGCCGGTGTCGGTAAAACAGCCATCGTTGAAGGGCTGGCGACGGATATCATCAGCGGTAATATTCCTGATTTATTAAAAGATAAACGAATTATTATTCTGGATTTGGCGTTAATGGTTGCCGGCACTAAATATCGCGGCCAATTTGAGGAGCGTATCAAAGCAGTGATGAACGAGGTGAGAAAGAATAAGAATACAATTCTATTTATTGATGAACTTCATACATTAGTCGGTGCGGGCGGCGCCGAAGGCGCAATAGATGCTTCCAATGTCCTCAAACCTGCCCTTTCCAGAGGCGAGATACAATGCATCGGCGCAACAACTCTGGATGAATACCGCAAGCATATAGAAAAAGACGGCGCTTTAGAACGCCGTTTCCAGACGATTATAGTTGATCCGCCTACTAAAGAAGAAGCCCTGAAAATACTCAAGGGCCTCAGGGATAAATATGAAGCACATCACCGGGTCAATTATACCGAGGAAGCACTAAAGGCTTGCGTAGAACTTTCGCATAGATATATCAGCGGCAGGTACTTGCCCGATAAAGCCATAGATGTTATGGATGAAGCCGGTGCCAGGATTAGATTACAGGCAAATGTTAAACCGCCGGACTTGAAAGAATTAGAGGAACAAATCAGGCAGCTGGAAAAGGAAAAAGAAGCCGCCATTACAGGCCAGGAATTTGAACTGGCTGCATCTTTACGCGACAAGATACAGAAAACACGCAAACATAAGGAAGATACGGTTAAAGAATGGAAAAATAAAACCACCGAAAAAACCGGTGTAGTTGATGAAAATATTATCAGTGAGACAGTGGCTCGAATGACCGGCATTCCTCTATCAAGGTTAGAGAAAAAAGAAGCCGAAAGACTCTTAAAAATGGAGGAGGAACTTCATAAGATGGTGGTCAGCCAGGATGAGGCGATTTATGCGATTGCCAAGGCAATCCGCCGTTCCCGTTCAGGGTTGAAAGACCCGCGCAGGCCAATCGGCTCTTTTATATTTATCGGACCGACCGGTTGCGGCAAGACTTTACTTGCCCGCGCCTTAGCCAAAGTGATGTTCGGCGAAGAGGACACCCTGATTCAGATTGATATGTCCGAGTATATGGAAAAGCATAATGTCTCACGGCTTATCGGCGCCCCTCCCGGTTATGTCGGCTATGAAGAAGGCGGTCAACTTACCGAAAAAATCAGACATCGTTCCTATGCCGTTATTCTTTTAGATGA
>JAZDFP010000199.1:0-6767 GCA_043807745.1 Planctomycetota bacterium | reverse complement strand
CCTTTCATCAGGAAATCATTGACGCCTAATTTCAAGGCATTGATTTGCAATTCGCCGCTGCCGTAGCCGGTCAACATCACGATAGGCGTTTCCTTATCAAAATCCCTGATATTCTTGAGGGTCAGCAGTCCGTTCATTCCGGACATCTTCTCGTCCAGGATTATCAAGTCAGTCCTGTTTTTCTTGAGGAATTGCAGGGCGGCCATACCGCTGGGCAGTGTTATCGCCTGATAGCCCGCCCGCTCCAGCAGTTGATAAAGCACTTCCCTTATCTCAATATCGTCATCCACGACCAGTATCTTTTTAATCGCACCTTGAATCTTCGTTTCGCTGTTCTGGTTCATTTTAATTCCTCCTTAGAGATAGTAAACGGATTAAACCGAATATTGTTAGGTATAATTTCTGCCACTAAGGCACAAAGGCACTAAGAAGAAATTAACCGATTGTTTCCTTTGTGTCTTGGTGTCTTTGTGGCTAAATTTTATTTACTTTTTATTGTTTCCTTTACGACTCTAAGCATATCAACTACGCTGTAAGGTTTCTGGAGAAAAGGCACCTGCTTCTCCTGCAGTATTGCCTTGTGGATTTTTTCGTTGGAGTAGCCGCTGCACATCAAGACCGGCAGTTCAGGGTTATAAACCCTGAGTTGATTAACCAATTCCAAGCCGTTGCTGTCAGGCAGGATAGTATCGCTGAAAATGAGATGGAACCTGCCTTTTTCCCGTTCATATAATTGTTTTGCCTCCTGGGCTGTGGCAGCGGCAAAGACTACATAATTATGTTTTTCCAGCACCGTAATGCCCAATTCACGGACAGGCGCTTCGTCCTCAACCAGAAGAATCCGTTCTCCATTGCCCTCAGGTGTGTCTGTGGTTATCCTTTTTTCTGCCTTCTTTTCTATCTGTCCGGTTACAGCCGGCAGATAGATTGTGAAAATGGTGCCGTGAGCCAGCTCACTATAAACATTAATCCAACCCTGATGCTGTTTGACAATACCATAAACTACAGACAGCCCCAGACCACCACCCTTACCTATTTCCTTAGTAGAGAAAAATGGTTCAAAAAGGCGTTTCATAGTCTCTTTATCCATACCTATGCCGTTATCGGTTATTGAAAGACGGACAAATTGGCCGGGAGTGGCTTCGGTGTTAGTCCGGCAATAGTCTTCGTCTATAACAACATTTTCGGTTTGGATAGTAACCTCACCGCCTTTAGGCATAGCATCGCGGGCATTGACCACCAGATTCATAATTACCTGTTCTATGTTGCTGTTATCGGCTTTGATGCCCCAACTATCGGATGCCAAATCGGTCGTGATGGTAATATTCTCGCCAATGAGCCGTGTGAGCATCTTGAGCAAGTCAATAATCGTCCGGTTAATATCTAAATCGGAAAATTTGATATGATGCTTACGTCCGAAGATAAGCAGTTGACGGATCAGGTCAGCCGCCCGTTGCGATGCCTGCAATATATTTTCCATATGGTTAAATAAAGGGTCGTTTTTAGCCATATCCATCAAAGCCATTTCCGTATATCCCTGAATCACGGTCAAGATGTTGTTGAAATCGTGCGCCACGCCGCCGGCAAGCGTTCCGATTGCCTCCATCTTCTGGGAACGGAATAATTGCTCTTCAAGTTTCTTGCGTTCGGTAATATCACTCATAATGTGAACCGCGCCGATGAGATTGCCGGCATCATCCCGCAGGGGGTCTACAGTAATCTCATACCATTTGTTATCTATCTGGGCAATTGTTATCTCCCGGCGGAGTGTCTGCCTCATACGTTCAAAAGGACATTCTTTAATTCGTCCTGAAGTGCCATGGAAATTTTCCCAGCACGGGCGGCCAACAATTTCGTTATACGGCTTTTGGATAATATTCGCTATGGCTTTGTTGCATCGCAGGGTTTTCCCTGATATGTCCAATATGCAAATAATATCACTGATAGTATCAAATGTGCTGCGCCATTGCTGTTCTGAAACCCGTAAGGATTCATCAATCTTCTTGCGCTCGGTGATGTCGCGGAAAACACCTAAGAGACATAATTTATTAGCGACTGTTACCTGTGATGAATTAACATCGGCATAAAAAACGCTGCCATCTTTTCTTTTCACAGGTATATCTTTTGCAAGTGTAATCTCGCCTCTTCCCTGTTTCTCAAACTGTTCCATCACATAAGACAGGGATTCAGATGGATGAATGTCTGTTATGGTCAGATTCTTGATTTCTTCTATGGAATAACCTAACATTTTACTAATCGCATCATTACTAAGATAAAATTTGTGGGTCCCAATATCTGCAATAAGCAAACCATCGCTGGCATTATCAAAAATTGCCCTGAATTTTTCTTCGGATTCCTTTAATGCATTCTCAGCCTGTATGCGTGCGGTGATATCTATGCTGATTAACACTACCGCCTTTACCTGTCCATTATATTTGATTGGTCCGACCTGTGTTTCATACCAGGCATATTGACCGTCCGAACCACCTCCTTTGATACAGTAATTATCGGCTTGACCTGTCCGGAAGACTTGTTTGATACATTGCATAACAACCGGATGTTGCGAAGGTTCAATATAATCATACATACTCCTGCCGATTGTATTTTGTATCGTATAGCCAGATACCGTCCGATTGATGAATTGAATGATACCTTTCTCGTCCACAATGATAATGATACCGGGTGCGTTCTCAACCAGAGAATGCCACTGTTCCTCGGATTGCTTCAATGCTTCTTCCATCTTCTTGCGTTCGGTAATATCCAGCATCATACCGGAGATGATGCGTCCATCAAAGGTGGCACTAAGAAACACGTGTTTAGCCAAGCCCGTGCGGCTGACCAGTTCCACTTCAAAATTGCTGACCATACCTGTTTTCTTAAGTTCATCAACGAATTCAACCCGGCGTTCGGGATTTTTATAAAAGGGCAAGGCATTAGTGCCGATTAATTCTTCAGATGCGCCGCATCCTAATAATTGCGCCAGGGCTTCATTGGCAAACAGGACATCGCCTTGCAGATTACATTGATAAACCCCGACCAGAGAATTAGCCACCAACTCCCGGTACTTTTTCTCTGATGTCCGGAGTAATTCTTCAGTCTTCTTGTATTCAGTCTGTTCTTTAACTTCAATCAAGGCACGACGCACGGCCGGTCCCAAACGAGCCAATTTATCTTTGAGGATATAATCGGTCATACCTTCCTTGAGCAATTTAACCGTTAATTCCTCACCCAGTGAACCGGTAACTATGATAAAAGGAATCTCAAGATGTCTTTTCTTAACAATGGTCAATGCCTCCATACCATCAAAGGCAGGTAGTGAATAATCAGACAGGATAATATCAGGTTCAAAATCTTTAAGTTCCTTCACGAAATTTTCCCTTGTCTCTACGCGTTTTGAGATAAAGTCTATACCTTCTTTGCGTAATGTATGCTCTACTAACTCAGCATCTGCAACAGAATCTTCCAAAACGAGTATCTTTATTTTCTCTTTCATAATTATTCCAATCTGTTAAATATGCATAACTAATAAAGTAATCAACGAGGATAAACCTCGTTGTCTACCATAATTTATTGGTAGACAACGACCTTTATGGTCGTTGATATTTGATAATACACCATCTTATTTAATTGGTTATACATATCTTAATAATAACTTATGCCGTATACGGCGACCTGTTTATCAAAAGCCAGTAGAGCCCCAGGTCGGTAACCGCCTTGACAAAAGCCTCAAACTCTACCGGTTTACTGACATAACTATTTACGCCCAATTTATAACTTTCTACAATATCTTTTTCCTCTTTTGAAGATGTTACAACTACCACCGGTATCATTTTTGTCCGTTCATCAGACTTAATACGGCGCAGGACCTCTAATCCATCTATCTTGGGCAATCTCAAATCAAGTAACACTACCTTAGGACCGTTATTAATATTCCGTCCGGCATAAACGCCCGTGCAAAAGACAAAATCCAGTGCCTCGGCACCATCCTTGACCCAAACCAGTTTATTGGCTAAGTTATGTTTCTTTAACGCTCTCGTGGTAAGTTCTGCGTCTGTAGCATTGTCCTCCACCAGAAGGATTTCCACTTCTTTACCGTTCATAGTATGCTCCTTTCTCTCTACGATAGACGAGGGACGAAAAGACGAAGGACGCTGCGGTTATTTGCAAAACGTATCAACTTTTCGTTCCATCGTAATAAGCATTGCAAATATATGTTCGTATTTTTCATCTAATCTATCAAAAGTTTGTTTATCAATATAATCACATCTTAATGCAAATTCCAGCCAAGTTTGAGTTTCTGCGGCTTCCTGTGAAGCATCCGATAATTTATTAATAAATACTGCTTTATATCTACGCTTTCTCCATCCTTCAGCAAGATTTGTGCAAACGGAACGTGACGAGCGACGAATTTGGTCAATTAAAGAGTATTCATTTCTTGGGAAACGTTTTGATATTTCGTATATTCCCATCGCTGTATCAAAAGCAAGTTTATAAACTTCCAAATCTCGAACGCTACCTATTCTCATCTTTTATCGTCCCTCGTCTCATCGTCTCTCATCCTTCGTCTCATCGTCCATCCTCCCTCGTCTCACGTGGTATCGTGAAATAAAAAGTCGCTCCTTCATTAACCTTGCCTTCAGCCCGGATTTCACCGCCGTGTTTGTGGATAATCCGCTGGGACAGGGCCAGACCGATGCCGGTGCCTTCAAATTCTTCATTACTGTGTAATCTCTGGAAAACGCCAAATAATTTATTGACATACTGCATATCAAAACCCACCCCATTATCCTTAACATAATAAATATTCTCACCCTGTTCCTGTTTCCCACTAATCTCAATAAGAGCGGTCTTTTGGGGCTGGGTGAATTTAATCGCATTGGAAATGAGGTTAATCCACACTTGCTTTATCGTGGTACGGTCACCATAAATCACAGGCAACGGTTTAATGACACTTATCTGTATATCACGTCCAACTGTAGCAGGTTTGAGTTCATCAATTACGACTTCGGTAAGTTTTTCCATATTTATATCCGCTTTAGTTATTCCCATACGACTTATACGTGAAAAGGCGAGCAGGTCATCAATAAGTTCGCCCATTTTCGTGGTATTATTCCGGACAACATTCAGTAATCGTTTACCTTCATCATCAAGTTTATGGCGGTATTCTTCCATGATGATTTGGGAAAACCCGTCAATTGCCCTGAGCGGTGTCCGCAGGTCGTGGGAAACGGAATAAGAAAACGCCTCTAACTCTTTATTGGCTGATTCCACTTGATTGATTCTATATTCCAATTCTTGATTTAGTTCATTGAGTCTGTCACCAATCTCTTTAACTTTAGTAACATCACGTGCAACTGATGAGAAACCTATTATGTTACCCTTGGTATCCTTAACAAGAGAAACCGTTAATGACACATATATCCTTCTGCCATCTTTTCTCATTCTCAAGGTTTCATAGTTCTCCACTTTCTGACCGTTCTTAATCTTTTCAATGATTTGCGATATTTCATTCGGTTGGTCAGACGGGATTAACATTGAAACAGGATGCCCGATGATTTCCTCTGCGGTGTATCCATAGATATCCTTTGCTCCCTTGTTCCATGAGGTAATGATACCATCTAAAGTTTTGCCGACTATGGCGTCGTCAGAAGATTCTACTATATATGCTATTTGTTTGAGTTTGTTTTCAGCCTGCTTGCGCGCGATACTCATCTGATGGAATGATTTAGAAATTAGAAAAATGAGAAGACTAAAAAGCGGGATAGTAATGGTAATATAAAATAAGTTTTTCAAGCCCACGGCATAAAATCCCTGATGTTCGCACCAGGCCAGAAACCCGCCTAAGATTATCGGAATAATAATACTTATGGGCAATAGCCATCGGGCTAATATGCCGCCGGCACTTTCGCTGGTAATCACCCGCATATAGCCGCGGTCCGGACGCACTAAAAGAACACCGATAAAAATCAGGTTAAATAAAACCGCAGTATGCACTGCCATTTTAGTAACGTTCGGCAGACCGTAAAAAGCGCTATAGCCGTAAACATAACCCAGCAAAGCCAATAATGAAATAACGCCCTCTATAAGAATGAGAAACTGAGCAGGTCTATATCCGCGTTTAGTTTCTACATCTAAAAGTAATAATGCCAGACCGATCAATAGGAAATTGAGAGCGGTATTAGGCGCCATCCTGCCCGGAGAAGAAGTTGCCACTGCACCCATTGCCTCCTTGAACATAAGTTGGTCAATACCAAGATTCCAACCTAATATATATTCACTCAAAGTAAGCAGCCCTACCAAGGCAACCACTACGGCACTGATTTGAGCAAGATAGTATAGCCACCGGATTCTAACTTTCATCTGTAATATTAATAGAAACGCACCAATCAGAACAAAATTCAGTGCAGTATTGGATTTCATTGCAACCAGACTGGGGTGGACACTCTTCAAGGCCGGAATATCAAAGAGCCAGCCGATAAGCACAATGATACCGCTTAATGCAATAATAATACTTATGACTTGAGCAAATAGTCTAAATAATGAAACTATTTGCTGATTGGGCTGGTCATCATCAATTAGCAAGGCATTATTTTGTCTCATACGATATTCAAAAACAATTCTGTTAATTTAGGGTCAAATTGGATATTGCGATTATCACTGATAATCTTCCGGGCATCTCTGGCACTGATAGCTGAACGATAGGGACGGTTAGAAGTCATCGCATCATAGGCATCGGCGATATTAATTATCCGAGCACCTAAGGGAAT
>JAZDFP010000198.1:0-4077 GCA_043807745.1 Planctomycetota bacterium | reverse complement strand
ATTGATTTCTATCGCCGGCGCTATAAGGCTGACAAATTCATCGTCTATTTCCAGGCATACACCAATACATTAGGACCGGTTGATAAACTAAAATCGCTTTATGACGAGGCATTATCACATCCGGATATCGTCGGGCTCTCTATCGGCACCAGGCCTGATTGCGTCCCTGATAATGTTCTTGACCTCATCACTGATTATACCAAAAACCATCTGGTCTGGCTTGAATACGGCTTGCAATCTGCTAATGACAAAACATTGGAATTCATTAACCGCGGACACAAATATATTGACTTTGAGGATGCGGTCAAACGGACCAAGGAACGGAATATCTCTGTTGCCACCCATCTTATCTTAGGACTACCCGGCGAAGAAAGAAACGATATATTCCAATCCGTGCAGAAAGTAATTAATCTCGGTATAGACGGCATAAAATTCCATCATCTCTATATCGCCAAAAATACACAACTGACTAAATTATACGAGGAAAATTTAGTAAAAGTATTTACATTAGAAGAATATATTCCCTTAATCAGTGATATTATAGAAATATTACCGCCGAAAATGGTTGTGATTCGTTTGACCGGTGAATTAAGCGGTGAATATCTTATTGCGCCCAAATGGAATGCGAACAAAAATCGTGTTATCCAGATGATAGAACAGGAATTAGCCAGCCGAGACTCATATCAGGGAAAGAAATTTGTAGCAAAATGAAGCCACCAAGTAGGCAGGCAGATTACACAGATTTTTAATAGGGACTCTTAAGAGACTTTTACGAGACCCTCAAATAATCCCCTTTTAATCACCTCTAACTATTCAGGGTTCTCGTCCCTTCTGGGTCGAGGGAAAAGAGGGGTTATATTCTATAGAATACAGGTCATATTCTACAGAATACGGGTTATATTCCAGTGAATACGAGTTATATTCCCGTGCTTACGAGTTATATTCCCGTGAATATGAGTTATATTCCAGTGAATATGAGTTATATTTCCGTGCTTACGAGTTATATCCTTGTGGCTACGAGTTATAACCTTGTGGCTACGAGTTATAACGTTATCGCTACGACTTGTATCATTGACGCTACGACTTGTATCGTTGACGCTACGACTTATATCGTTGACGCTACGGCTTATATCGTTAACGCTACGACTTATATCGTTAACGCTACAACTCGTAGGGGGTTAACTACAACTCGGAGTGGTATTCCTACAACTCTTGGGGACTATCCCCAATTAGTCAATGTGGGTGTAAAACAGATGATTTTTAGTAGATTATGGCTGGAATACGGATTTGACATCCAGGGATAATTAAGTAATGTGTTCCTGGAGTTGGTTCCACTCCTCGGGAGGGGCTAAATTAACAACAATATCAAAAATATAATCTTTTTAGAGGTTGCCGTTTTTATTATTAATCTTAATGGTACCGATCTTATTATGCCTTGATTATCAGCAAATTCCGATGGTGGTTGCGGAGACGATGGAGTTATTTCAAAATATAAACACTTCTTATAATATCCACTACCCCTAGCAGAAACAGAAAAAGGAGTACTGATAAATTCCCCAAAAGGGCAGATAAGAGAGACGGGGCATGTTAATGTATAACCATTACCCGTAAAATTTAATACTATGTCTGTTATCGTATTTAGAGAAACAGATTTATTATTTATTACAACCCTACCTACAATAAAAGGCTTTGTTAATGACGGATAGTATCTAAATTCTTTACAAATAAATTCTACATTACCCACACTGGTTATTTCATAACCCAATAACTGTAGAAATAAATTTAATATTTTTCTAGCGGGGGGAATAATTTTTATCATTAATAGTAGTAATACTACTGCCCCAAAAAATCCTTCTAGTAACACCTTGCCAACTTGTTCTAATAGTTTTTCCATATTTCGCCCCTGAATCCCCAGAATTCGAATCACATAATTTATCTTCTTAAAAACTATTAATTAGTTTTCGTGGCTTTCCATTGACTTCTTATCAATTAAAATACTTGCTAAAATATTTTCTTGTATCTTATATTTTTGTGATAGTTCTTTAATAGCCTCCTGCACACTGAGAATGGTGTCAGACTCACCCACAAATAAATGACAACCTGTCCCTGTCATTTCTTCATATTCATCAATTATTTTCTCTACTACTTTTACATCAACTTTATATTTAATACTGATTAAAGAAATATCTTCTTCATCCCAATTCTTAACCTGTTGGGACGGCGCTTTTATAGGTTTACTCTCTTGTTTAGTTGGGGCTTTGTCGCATCCAAATAGTATAAATAAGACTACCACTGCTACAAAAATATGAGCCGATACTTTATTAATCATAATTATTTTTCTAATCCCTTTGACCTTATATGTTGTTGGTAATAGGTCTCAAAATCTTCTTTCCGGTATGATTTACCTTCTTCACCAGGATTTTTCTTCTTGTATAAATTCCGGGCCTTTTCTATGGCAACCTCAACAGCTTCTTTTCTGATTTGGCTCGGCCTCCATTCAAACCAGTAAAACAAGCCACCCGATACAAACAATAATAGTAAAACGGCCAAGCTATAGAGTATAATTCGACTTTTGCTATTTGATGTGATTTCAGAATTACAATTAGGACATTTCATTTTTCTTACTCCAGTTCTTTACTATTTAATGATAACCCTTTCCGTTACATATAGAACATTTTACCAGACCTCGTCCTTTACAAGTTTCGCAAGGCGGAAATCCTCTACCGTGACAACGACCACATTGCATCCCATTGATAATCCTTCTTCCATTACAAATAGAACAAACTCCTCTTGAATTGCCTGAACCCTGACAAATTCTACATTCTCTTTGCCCTGTTCCATCACATAAACTACAAGAAATTTCTGTTTTTGGGATTGTTTTTGGGATTACGGCTTTATCACTTTGTTCATTTTCATTTTTATTATAATTATCTAACCCCTGATTATATATGTCAGCACCTTCACCTAATCCCTTAAGTAATTTTGCACACCCTAACATTGATACTAACAAAACAAATATTGCCAGATAATATATTTTACGGTTCATTTTTTATCTCCTTTCTGCTCAATGTATAATCTGGTGCTATTAATTCCGGGAACATCTTACTTGGTAATGCGCATTGATTTGACCTGATAATCACTTTCACAAGGATTAGCGCCGATATTATAATGCGTTTCGATTTTATTCTTGGCTAATTCTATAATAACCGAACCGTGCGTTTTAGATTCGTTTTCACCTCCGTGCCGGCAGATTGACATACCACCCGGCTCCGGATAATGGTCACAACAGAGTTCCTTCAGGTTATCCACTGTGGTATTAACCGTGGTTTCAGAAAGTAATTCCAGCGCCCTCTCATATCTCTTGGATGCGCTGAGATGAAGAGTATTCTCCTGCGGCATATAACGCAGATGTCTCAGAACCAGAAAGAAATTAGTCCTTACTAAACAGAAACCTTCCCCCTTATAACCCGAATAAAACTTTTCTATCGGAATTGAGTTGTTATATGTAAAAAACTGCAAGCCCCATTCGTTAAATGAGTATTCTATCGCCACTGCATCCTGACGGTCAACCAACATCAGGATATCGCCATCCATTCCGAGTCTTTTCTTCTGATACTCCTGAATAAACAGATTCACACCTTCCTTGGCAGTAGCGGCTGTTCCCATAACCTTTTCATATGTGACCATTACATCTTTTATGTCGCCATACCCGCCTGACCGGATGTCCAGTCGGGCAGGTTCTTTTCCCTTGCGCTTACCCCGCTGGATCGGAGCGGTCGGGAATGCTTTGATAGACAGCGCATCGGCGCCTAATAATATTACACCTTTTTCATTTACACCGGCCCATAAACCCGGCTTACGAAGATTGGTATTCGTGGCGAATCTCAGATATTGATAACGGGTCCCTTTCTGCATCACCGGCTTATCAGGCAGGCGCCATTTGCCCCTGATATCTACCGTCTTGAATGCCAGGACATTACCGTTCTTATTATAGACTGCTCCGATTGTGCACATAGTAATCAATAAAACTTCGTGACCTCTGCCACGAAGGCACCAAGACACCAAGAAGAAATTAAC
>JAZDFP010000197.1:0-10802 GCA_043807745.1 Planctomycetota bacterium | reverse complement strand
CCTCTTCTTAAAACATCCTCCGCAGAAAAATTAAATTGTTCTTGCGACACCGGAGCAAATAGATTTGCCTGTATGATTGGTTTTGTTCTTTTAACTATAGGTATATTTTTACATTATCTTGGGAAAACTGATATTACTTGGGTTTTGGTATTACTCGTGGGCACTCTTTCGGTCTTAGCAGGTACTACAGGATTTTGTTTGGGAACGGCGATATATGGGATTTTATTTAGGAAGAAGGAAAAAGATGTTGCCGAAAAATAATGAAAGCCATCTCTGGAATCATAAGTGTTTCATAGTCAAATACACCAAACAATTCCCTTTCCCGCGCTGCCATCACTGTTATTTGCCATTACGCAGTTGTTTTATGATGCAGATATCTACAATGGTCTTGGCAAGTATAGTCCTGTTTATTCTCTTTTACCACCTTACTAATCCGATATATCAACGTTCGGCAGTTATTGGAATAGTCGTTCTATTATTAGGAATACTCTTCATTACAAATCGTCACACTGAGAAAATGAAAATGAATGAATACAAGTTGAAAGAACTATCTGAAAATTTACAAGGAGCGAAAGATTATCTGGGCGCTGTTTTGAAATTGATACCGGCAGGCGTTATCATTATGGGTAAGGACAAAAAGATACGTAAGGTAAATGAACTTACTATGAAGATGTTTGGCATAGATTCTGAGGACCAAATTGTCGGTAAAACCTGCCATAAGTTTATTTGCCCGGCTGATGAGGGCAAGTGTCCCATCATAGACCTCGGGCAAAAGGTGGACAATTCGGAAAGGGTATTGTTAAACAAAAATGGCGAAAAACTTCCTATATTGAAGACTGTGACTGAGGTTAATATTGGCGGAGAGAATCTTCTGCTTGAGGTTTTTCTGGATGTCTCGGAACGCAATCAGGCAGAGAAGTCGCTGCGGCAGAGCGAAAATAAGTATCGCTTGTTAATTGAGAATATACCACAGAAAATATTTTATAAGGATAGAAATTCCGTCTATATTTCTTGCAATGAAAACTATGCCCATGATTTGAAAATCAAATCTGAGGAAATTGCTAAGAAGACAGATTACGACTTTTTCCCTAAAGAATTAGCAGAAAAATATAGGGCAGATGACAAAAGAATTATGGACTTGGGCAATACAGAAGACATAGAAGAGAAGTATATTCAGGATGGGCAGGAAGTGTGGGTGTATACAATCAAAACTCCGGTCAACGATGAGAAAGGAAACTGTATCGGTATATTAGGAATTTTCTGGGATATTACTGATCGCAAAAAAGCCGAAGAAGAAAAAGAAGAATTTCATTCCCAACTTTTGCAATCAAGCAAGATGTCGGCTATCGGGACTATGGCAGGAGGAATTGCCCATGACTTTAATAATCTCTTATTTATTATTCAGGGTAATATTGAATTTCTACAGTCAGAACTTCCTGAATCAGCAAAAGAACTGCATGTTTTAGCCGATAATATTAAAAGTTCTGCGGTCCGAGGCGCCGAATTAATCAATAAATTGATGGTTTTCGCCCGAAAAGAACAGTATCGGCTTGAACCAACTAATATTAATCAAGTGGTGGAAGATATGGTTGGCCTCCTGAAACGCACCATAGAAAAAATGATTAGTATTGAGACATATCTTGAACCTAATCTTGGGGTGGTTATGGCGGACGCCTCTCAAATTCATCAGGCAATCTTAAATATCTGCATCAATGCGAATGATGCGATGTCGCACCATGGCAAACTCACTATTGAGACCCGAAATGTAGTCATAGATGAACATTATGTTAGCACATACCTTGAAGCCCATCCCGGTAAATTCGTGATGATTTTAATATCAGATACGGGTATCGGGATGGATAAAGAAACCTGTGCCCATCTTTTTGAGCCATTCTTCACGACTAAGGAACGTGGAAAGGGTGTTGGCCTTGGACTTCCTGTAACTTATGGTATCGTTAAAGCGCATAATGGTTTCATTAATGTTTATAGTGAAAAAGGCAAAGGCACTTGTTTTAAGATATATCTTCCTATTTCAGAGGAGAAAATGGAAGAGAAGCCAATTGTAAAAGATAAAGAAATATTTGAGAAAGGAACAGGAACCATCCTGCTTATAGATGATGAAGTGCAAATCCTGGACTTGGGTAAACGAATTCTTGAAAAATACGGGTACAAAGTAATACTTGCTAATAATGGTAAAGAAGCCTTAGAAATATATCAACAAAGAAAGAATGAGATAATTCTGGTAATTCTTGATTTTGTTATGCCGGGCTGGAGCGGGAAAGAAACATTTGAGGAGTTGAGAAAGATTAATTCTGATGTCAAGGTCTTAATCGCCACCGGCTATAGTCTCAATTCACACGGAGAAGAATTAATGAGTGAAGGCGTAAAAGGATTTATCCAGAAGCCATTTTCTATTAAAGAATTACTGGAAGAAATCAAGAAAATCTTGGGTAAACCCCGTTAGAGATGATAGTATCGTTTAGATAATGAAATATGTGGATAGTTGGAGCCGTTTGGGGCGAACATTTCTAACGGGGTAAAGGATAAAATTAATTATGAGTTTCAACAATAAGGATAAAGAGAATTTAACCCTGAGCCAGTTAGAACGAGGGGAATGGCGTCTTTGGTTTCTGGTTTTATTGATTACTTTTATCTACGCCCTTTGCATTATAATAGTTGCCTCACCCGATATTTGGGGGGAAGCAGTTCATAACGTCGCACCTTTTACCTTTCTGGCTCTTCTCACCGGTCTTTTTATCCTTTCTGTCCTGCTTTGTATCTATCTTATTTATCGGGTGAAAGAGATTAAAAGATTACGGATGGAACTTATTGCCGATGAGCGATTAAAACTATTAGGTAATATTGCCGCTCGGGTTGCCCATGAAATAAATAATGACTTACTGGTGGCGCAGGGTTACTGTGAATTACTCTTAACGTCCGAACCACCACCTGAAATTAAAGAGGACCTGGTCAAGATTTACGACAAACAAAAAGAAATAGGTTATTTCACACATGATTTACTTATATTCGGCAGAAAAAAGAAAGTTACTCAATATGAATTGGTTGACTTAAAAGAGATTATAGAGAATGCGTTGGAGTCATTGCAAGTTGAGTTCACTAAGAACCTGATTAGTATTAAGAAAGAATTACCTGAAACCGCGATGCCCGTCCAGGGGGAGCGGCATGAACTAACTGAGGTTTTAGTCAACATCTGTAAAAATGCGATTGAGTCTATGGAAAAAAGCCCGACAAAGGAATTAACCGTCAAAGGCACACTGGTCAAAAATACCCGCCTGACCGGTCGCCAGATCGGGCAGGAATGGTTAATCCATATCTCGGATACGGGCACAGGATTTACGGCCGAAGAGCAGAAAAATTTATTTACACCATTTTTTACTACTAAACCGGTTGGTAAAGGAACCGGATTGGGATTAGGTATCTCTTATACCTTTGTCAAGATGCACGGAGGTAATATAATCGCTCAAAATAATCAGTCCGGTGGGGCGACTTTTATTATTGAACTGCCGGCATACTTGCCCTTAAATAAATAAGTCAATCCCGACAAAGTCTGTCGGGATAACTCGCTGTAACGACCAAAGGTCTAACAGCGAGTAAGGAGAAAATGTTATGGAGAACCTAAAACCGAATATCGTGATAGTGGACGATGACCCATTAGTAGGCGAGTTATTATCAAAATTCTTGAGCAAGAAGAATTGGACGGTAAATTGTTTTACCAGCCCTTCTCAGGCATTGGAATACCTGAAAGACCATTCCGTCAATCTCTTATTAACTGACCTTCATATGCCGGAAATGAACGGCATAGAATTGATTAAAGCAACCAGGAAATTCAAACCGGATTTACCCATAATCGTTATGTTTGGAACTTATGACTTATCTTTACTTGATGAACTGGACAATCTAAAAGTTTCTCAGCAGATTACCAAACCATTTGAGTTAAAAACGTTAGAACAGATTATTGCCCAGAACCTAAACTCCCGTCCCGATGTAACGTCGGGGCGGGGTAAATAACTGAACTCTTGCCCCTGCGGAAGCAGGGGCAAGAGTTCAGAATAAAAAGTAAACAAGGGGGGACTAAAATGAACCAGAACAGCGAAGCGAATATTCAAGGTGCGATTAAAAGGATACTGGTCGTGGATGACGATATTGAGATAAGGGAAGTGCTTTATCAACTGCTGGAGCGGTCAGGTTATCATGCCATAACACTGCCCAGCGGTATTGCCGCCTTGGAATTTCTTAAGAAGAACAGGACTGATTTGATAATCCTGGACGAAAAGATGTCCGAGATGAACGGTCTGCTGACCCTCAAGAATATCAGGGATTTTGATAAGGAAACGCCTATCGTGATGTTGACCGGCTACGGCAGCGGCGAATTGCAAATCAATGCCTTGAAATTAGGCGTCAATGATTTCCTGATGAAAGGGATTCCGGCACCACATTTCCTTAAAGCAGTGCAGGAGACTATTGAGCGCCAGCAGGCATTCGCACTCCAGAAAAAATCAC
Organism: Planctomycetota bacterium; assembly: GCA_043807745.1. Classification (GTDB taxonomy): domain Bacteria; phylum Planctomycetota; class MHYJ01; order JACQXL01; family JACQXL01; genus JAZDFP01. The sequence goes on along the minus strand of JAZDFP010000197.1, from coordinate 6,281 downwards.
CGGCTAAGGGCGGCAAGATAATGGTCGTGGATGACGAACCCGAGGTGAGAAAGATGCTTGATGATTTCTTACGCAAACATAATCACGAAGTCCGGGTTTTCTCTTCAGGTGAGGAGGCAATGTCCTTATTAAGAACCGTGACTTATCATCCTGATGTGGCTTTGCTTGACGTCAATCTGTCCGGTATGGACGGGTTTGTAACGCTCAAGCAAATCCGCAATTTTAATAACATGATTAACGTCATTATGATGAGCGGGACAGACGACCCGTTATTAAGGCAACAGGCATTGGAATTAGGCGCACTGGCTTTCTTTTATAAACCCTTTGACCTGGAGCATCTGGATTTAACCATCAAGATTCGCGCCCTTGGACAGAGTGAATCAGTGAATAATGCCGTATAGTAACTCCAAGAAAGTTTTTGTAAGCTGATTAATCAGATTTAAGCGGATTTAGCTGAAAATTAAAGAGGATTTTATCCGTTTAATCAGCATAATCGGTTTAATCCGCTTACTACTTCTTTAGTTTAACATAGAACAGGAGGTTTTTGAGATGACAGAGAAGAATATACTCATCGTGGACGACGAACCCCAAATCCGTGAAATGCTGCACCAACTTCTTACCAAAAAAGGGTATCGGGTGAATACCGCACCGGGCGGCCAAACCGCCCTGGAATTCCTGAAACAAGAGCGTCCTGACTTGATTATCCTTGACCAGAATATGCCCAAGATGAGCGGTCTGGATACCTTAAAAAAGATAAGAGAACTGGATAAGGAGATAGGCATAGTGATGTTGACCGGTTATGTAACCGACGACCTGAAAAAATCCGCCGCACAGATGGGCGTGGATGATTTCCTGACTAAGGGCAAAGACACCTCAACCGGTCTTTTCTTCCAGTCCATTGAAAACGTCCTCAAAAGACAGGAAATGTTCGTCAAGAAGAAATTCAACTGGGTCAGTAAGGTTCTGGTCGTGGATGACGAGATTGGAGTCAGGATGTTATTATCAAAATTCCTTACGCGCAGTGGCTTTGAAGTCAAAACCGCATTATCCGGACAGGAGGCATTGGAGATATTAAGGACTAAAGCATACCAGCCGGACGTGATTTTACTGGATGTAAAGATGCCCGGAATGGACGGGCTGGTTACGTTAAGGGAAATCAGGCGGCTTGACGAAGAAGTCGGCGTGATTATAATGACCGGCTCAGGTGATGAAAGTTTAGGGTTTCAGGCGCTCAATTCCGGCGCCTATGAATACATTATGAAACCATTCAATTTTGAATACCTGGAATTGGCTATCCTTTCCAAACTATGTACTAAATAAATTCGTAACCACAAAGAACACAAAGGACACAAAGAATATAATTTGTGAAACCTGCCCAGTGGGTCTATGGCTTCTGGAAACAGGATTATATAGTAAGTATTAACCGGAAGTTCCCATAAACAATATGCAGGAGTAGCCGCAGGCTTTAGCCTGCGTATACGCAACCTAAAGGTTGCGGCTACATTTGGTTATAAACCATAAATGAGAACTTTTGACTAATAGTTACTATACTTGAAATATCAGGCATTAGTTGGTATAGTGCAAACAAATGCCCGATACTAAAGTGTCGGGACGTTAAATATAAAAAGAAGAAAGGCGATATCAATGGACGATAGCGAAAAAATATTCAGCGAATTCCAGAATGTGGCTTTGTATAAAGTGGAATCCAAGAAAATCAAGCACGGCGCTGTGTTCAGCATTATATGGGGATTATTAAATCTTTTCCTGGCAATCATTTTCTTAAAACACAGTTCGCTTAATATTATTCTGGTACTGATTAGTTTAGCATTATTGACAGAAGGCATCTGGCTTCTGATACGACTGGCTCCATGGGCATTATTAGCGGATGGTATCTTCTTATGCGCTATCGGCGTATGGAACATAATCATATCAATTTTAAATGTCGGCTCCAATCCGGAAAGTTATGTTACTTTTTTCATACTGGCGGTTATCCAGATAGGTTTTGGCATTGCCTCGTTTCAAAGATACAAAAGTTTCAGCGTTCTCTGGCTTCGAATACAAAGCGATGCCGGATTTAAGCAGATTAATGAAATAATCGACGGCATTGTCAAAACCGAACCGGAAAAAACCACTGATTTCATCAGATTTAAAAACAGAGGTTTATTCAGCAAGGAATGGAAGGGTAAATTATTCGACCTGATAGCTATTTTTCTGCCCTACAAAGAAATGAAGGTTATCTGCGCACGCAAAGAGGACATTAATGTCGAGCCGAAAGGCAAGATTTTCTTAAGCAAGTCATTGAAGGTATCGATTAAGATTGGCAAGGACAAATTCAATAATTGCGCCATAACCCCTGAATATTTGAAGCGCTATGAAGATTGGAAGAGCAAGATACCTCCGGTCGTGGACGCCAGCGAAAAGGAGAAACAAGTCCAGATGGGGGTGTAGGGATTGGATAAAAAGTATAGGAGATAAAATGTGTTATGTTTAAGTTAAGAGGAATTAAGATAAAAAACCATTTTAAAGGATTGGGACCATTAGAAATCAACGATTTAAGTGATATAAATATATTTATCGGACGAAATAATTCAGGGAAAAGCACTCTCTTGGAAGTAATTCAATATTTGTTCTCACCAAGCTGGGGACTCCCATTAAATTCTCAATATTGGCAATATTCATATGACACCACCAGATCTCCTGTTGTAATAGAAGGTGTATTTAATATTAATCCTAATAGTGGAGAGCCTACATTTAGTCCCCTAAAATATAAATGCCAACAAAATAGAATTGATTTTGATACATTATGTTCATTAGTAAATATAGAGATTTCTTATGAATGGGTTAGTCCTGGTAAGCCTGCTAAGCGTTCAGAAAGCATAAATGTATCACAGAATATACCAGAAATGGACAGCATAAAAGTATTTTTCAGCAATATTAATAATGTTAATTCCGTCAAAAATGAAATTGAGAATAATCCATTACAACAATTTTATAAAAACATTGAATCACCTCCTTATGTATCTATTATTGGACCAGAACAAAGAAGATTAGGTGCACCAACGACATGGAAGGATAAAAATGGTCAGATCTTAAATGGAGCAATTAGTCAAAAATTATTTGCATATAAGGAAAGCCCTAATAAAGGAAAAGTATCGTCTCTTATGGAAAAACACATGGCATCAGATAAAACATTTAATCCTTTTGATGTCAGATCTGCAGATGTAGTCTATGATACGGTTAAGTTACCTGATGGTAGCGTAGCTCAATTATCATTTTCTTCCAAAGGAAGTGGTGAACAAGATTCGTTTGGACTTACAGCATTAATAGAAACCATAAATATTGAGTCAAATAAATCATTCATCTTATTAGATGAACCGGAAATATCTAAACATCCTAAACTTCAGCGTGGTATTTTTGATGCAATATGTAAACTATCTGATAAAAATCAAATCTTTATTGCGACTCATTCACCTGTTTTTTGTCAGTTCAAAAAGAATGCAAGTGTTTATTTGTTAAAAAATCCTGACAATAAGATAACTACAAAAGTATATCCGGTAAAAGAATTAAGCGATGTGCGTGACGAACTTGGACTTATTGGAATGGATGCCCTTGGCTATAATGCCGTGCTCTTTGTAGAGGGAGAGACCGAAGAAAATACTATCCCTTACATTTTTGAACTTATTGGTAGCAACTTACGAGAATTGAATTTAAAAATAATTAATCTAAAAGGCAATGGGAATATATCACCAGCTAATTTAATCGGGTTCATTGAATTCTTAAATGAGACAGGCGTAAAAGTATATATCTGGGCTGATAAAGACGGGAAAATCGTTAAGCAAAAAGAAAAGTTATTAAAATTGTCCCCAAAGTTTTTAAATAATAACAATTTTAAGGTATGGAATGAAGTAAATCCAAAGTATAATACATTTGAAGATTTATTTAGCGAGGACTTATTACTCGAAACTTTAGTAGATATGCTAAAAGAAAACAGTGTTACCGATTCAGAATTATCATTAGATAAAATAAAAGAGAAATATAATGGATTAGGAAGCAATAAATTCCGCACCAATCGTCTTGGGCAAATATACCATGAATTACAAAATGGCAGTTTCTCCAAAGCGGTTTTTGGAGGGTTTCTGGGTAAAAAAATACTTGCAAAATATGTATCTGATATTTCTCAAGCAAAAGAGCCAATTATAGCACAGGTAAAATTGATTATTGATTATCTTACTGGAGAGAATTAATCGCGTTAACGCGACAATTAATTCCTAAAACAATTACGCCAAACACAAAGCCCATGCGGCGGGGTAACAGTAATTAAAGTGTCCCCGAAGTAATTATAAATAGTTATAAAAAGTGGGATATGTCCCACGAGACGTGAAGTCGAAAAAGTAAAAGCGATAAATGAAAAGAAATAACTTGGAATTGAGGAAGACATTATTAGGTTTGGCAATGCTATTAGTTCTATTAATAATATCTACGGCCTGGATTGCTGAGCCTGAAAAAGTAATTATTTATTTGAAAGATAGTGCCATCTTAGATGAAGCAGAGAATTATTCGGATAAACCAGTTTCACCAAACACATCAGCTAGAAAACCAGGAGAGACTATTTCTGTAATCCCTGAAATCCTTGATAGCATCGGGCAACGTCTTCTATCTTATCCTGACAAGGAGTTATCTATAGCGTGGATTATTGATGATTCGGGCAGTATGAAGGATGAGCGTAAGATTATCAGCAACGAAATAGATAATTTTATGTCTGTGCTTAATAATAAAAAAATACTCAATATGGCTGTGGTCGGATTTGGGGAAAAAGCCAGGATATGCTGTGAACTTACCCGAGATAGTAAGATGATTAAAAAAGGTATTATGGATGTTGGTAATGAGGGCTCAGGCATTGAAAATTGTATGGCGGCCATTGAATACTCCATCAAGACAGTCATAAATGCTACTGGGAAAAGGGTTTTAATACTTGTAACCGACGAAACAGGCGATGATACAGACCGGCTTGAACAAATCATACCGCGATTAAAAAATAAAGACATAGCGGTTTATGTCTTAGGCAGAGAATCATCATTTATCCATCCGGAAGCGCCTGATAATAACGGCATAGAATCAGCTGACCCGGAACTTCTCGTCGAATCAAAATATGTTGAAAGCGACTATTCTCCCGTCCCATTTTATCTTCCAACTGATATAAGATATTATATTAAAAGCGGATTTCCTCCATATGCTTTAGCTCGAATCTGCAAGGAAACTAAGGGATACTACTACTTTTTGAAAGATTCCATCTATGACAAGGAAATAATGAAATTATATAAACCAGACCTATGTTCGGTAGAAGAATATAGAACCATGAATCAAAAAGACAAGCTCCGTTCTGTAATTATGGGTATTACATATAAGCAAAATTCACTATTTTCTCATTATTATAACACGAACACGAATGATTTCTGGTGTAATGATGCTTCAAATTTCTTTGAGACGCCACTTATTCCCAAGAAAGGATTAATACAAGCAACCAAATCATTACCTATAATTAATGATTGTATAAAACAATTAGAAACAGCAATATCTTCTGATTTAATGAAAACTGCCAACAAACGTTGGATTGCGAATGCCGAACTAATGATGGCACAACTGTATCGAGTTGCCTTTCTTCTTGATCAATATGTTCTCACCCTTGATGAATGGATAAAAAGCAAGGATTTCTTTAATCCTCCTCTTGCCGTTGAAACTTCGACAAATTATAATGAATATTATTATATCGGCCAAGATACTGACGCGCCGATACGGAAAGGTAGTGACGCCAAAGACTATAAAAATCTTGCTGAACAATCGCTGGAAAAAGTAATTCTTAATCATCCCGGTACACCTTGGAGTGTAGTGGCTTGGGCGTATAAAAAAGAAGGTATGTATGGATATAAAGTATTCCGTATCAACCCCAAAAAGGAAAATAACCTAGATAAAAAGCTGATACCGCCTAAGAAACATTAAGAATTAATTCGGTAATTCGGCGTAAAAGGGACAGACCACCCTCCAGAGGCGGGCAGGCACACCATCAGCTGAAAGCCAATATCCAAGTCAGGTTTAAGTCCTTGTTTCTGTAAAACAGCCTTTTATACCCCCATCCCCTACTATACTTTTTTATTTACAATCATTTTCCGACATACCGCTCCTCTGGATGCCAGACGGTGAGATACCAGATGCCGAGTGGTGATATACCAGATGCCGAGTGGTGATATACCGGATGCCGAGTGGTGATATACCAGATGCCGAGT
>JAZDFP010000196.1:0-2402 GCA_043807745.1 Planctomycetota bacterium | reverse complement strand
GCGCAGCGAGTATTCCATGAACTTTTAATCCAATATAGCCTTTCCAGAGCCTTACGTCATATTCCGGCAAGGTAATGTTATAAACATTGTAACCAGCCTCCAGATAGGGACGACTCCAAGACCCCGTTCCACCGCATAAATCAAGAATAATTTTATTTGGATTCAAGTTGTTCGCCCACTCGTGAGGTCGGTTATTCATCTGACGGCTTTTCTTTTTAGCCAATCCCACAATCGGCGCAATGAAAAAATGTCAAAATACCATCTGCCCGTATATGACCTTGAGATATGTAACAGACAGAACCTAAAACTCCACCCATGACCAAATAACTCAAGGTCAAATATCCCCATACACCAGTCTTCATAGTAGTGTATAGAGATTGATAGAATGTTAAAATAAACATCCATTTTTTAATCCTTTTCTGTCGTTTTATCCCTTTTCCTTAGACCATGCCGCTTGCCCTCTTCCATTCCCGCACGAAACATATTAAAGTTGGACGGCAAAGTAGCAACACCATTCCTAAATAGAATATTCACAATTTCCCCGTCAGTTATTTCGCTGAGAGGAAGAGGATTATTAAACCCCGCCATATATCCAAGCTGGTAGACTTTAGCCCTATTCAAGGCTTGCATCCATTCGCTTTACTGCCTTCTTCAGCAGGTCAAGGGGTACTACTATCACCTGATAGACGGTATCGCCTTTGTCTCCGTTGGGGAGTATCATCTTCATTTCCCGCTGGATAGTCACCTTGTCCTCTAGGCAGACGAAGGTGAAGTTTTTGATTTTTACTTTCTGGTTCAAAATGGTATCTCCTCCTTGACTTTGACTTTCCCTTTTGCATAAAACTGCGATTGGTCTTCAAATTGGACCTGCGAGCCAGTCTCTAAATTATAATTCAAATAGATTACGCCGACAGAACCGCCCCGCACCTTTGCTAAATTCCATTCAAGCACATCATTTGTTGTATGTTGCTGATAGTTTTCTCGGTAAAGAAGGATTACTATATCGCTGTCCTCCTCGCCGGTCTCCCGCAAATCCCGCAAGCGGGGACGCCGATTATCGGAATCGCGGGTCAACTGATTTAATAGAATAACCGGTATCTTACAATCCTTCGCAATATTCTTAACATAAGATACAGTAGCTTTCCAGTTCGCAAAATCCGCACGGTAATTGGTGTGCCAACGCATCTTGTGAAGGTGATCTATCATTAAAACGCTAATCTTCTTGCGGGTCAAGAGGGATACCACCCGCGCCCTAATATCCACCGCCGAGGGGTATATCATCTCAGTTATGAAAATCTGTCTATTCCCAAATAAGTATCTATACCAGTTGTCGCAATATAAAGCACGCCCTGCTTTCACGTCTAAACTATTCAAATTGTTGAACATTGCTATCATCCTTATCATTAGTTCGTTTATACTCATCTCGGCAGTTATAATTCCCACCGACTCCGACCTCCCCATACTGACAGCCAAGTTTAGAAGGCTGTCCGTTTTGCCCATAGATGGCCTGCCGGCAATCATAGTCAACGTCCCCGCTTCAAGCCCCCCCGTCCATCTGTCTAAAATTGTGAACCCAGTATCAATCCCTAATTGCCTCCCCTCTTTTTTGCGGGTCTCTATTTCAATTAAAAGGGTCTTAACATATTCCTGAACATCAATTATATCCTCCCCGCCTTTTGAATAACCACTATAAATTTCATACAACTTGCTTAGGGATTCTGACAGGAACGTTCTAACATCAGGCAACTGATAGGCGTTCGTAATTAGTGCGGATGATGTGGTAATGAACTGGCGCAGCATATAACGGTCTCTGATTATCCGCGCATAATACGGCGCAAAATGTGCCGTTGACTCAATCATTAGCAAGGAAACAAGAAATGGTTCACCACCTACTTTTACAAGCTCGCCTTTATGCCGTAACCGGTCGCAAATAGTTATTAAATCTATGGGTGCGCTGGAATTGAATAGGTCAACCATAGCTTCAAAAATTATAGCGTGCTTGGGTTCATAGAAGAAATCCCTGGATATTATGCTAATGATTTGAGCTATTGCCTTTGCATCCCGGAGGACGCAGCATAACACAGCAGCTTCAGCTTCGCTATCGTGCGGCGGAACTAATAATGTTTTCAATCGTAATCCTTGTGACGATGGTCCCAGTCTACGGTTTCTTGCGGACGAACCTTAATTGTATCGCCTGGACTTGGATTATCTTTCCAACATCCATCATTAAGCCATTTATGCGTTCCTTCAATATAATCTAATAGCCACTTATCACATCTTTTCCAGTCATCGAGCGACTTCATAATAATTGGGATTTGCTTTTCTAATTTTAACCTCTTCCATATTCTCCAAGCCTTATCTCTTCCCGATTTGTTTTTTCCTGATTGTGGGTATTCTTTCCA
>JAZDFP010000195.1:0-20273 GCA_043807745.1 Planctomycetota bacterium | reverse complement strand
GATTGAGAATCTTAATGAATTTACTGCCAGTTACGCGGGGTAGACAACGAGGTTTACCCTCGTTGACGTTCAACGACCGTAAAGGTCGTTGTCTACCTTTTTGTTTTGTTAGTAACGCCACTTCTCTGGCAATACCGATAAGACTGAGACAATCAGGTCTGTTCGCTGTAATTTCCAACTCAAATATAGTATCTTTTCCGACAGATTCAATACTTTCTACTTTTACGCCGTGGTTGGTGAGAAGGTCTGCCAATTTCTTGGGTTCCACCATCACGGAACAATATTCTTTAAGTACGGAATAACTAATTTTCATAATTGTTAAAATCAAGCCACAGATTTCACAGATTAAAATAGGGACCCGTCATATCAAAATTATAAAGAGACCATGAAATCAGGAATTTGTCCTTAATCCTGTTTTCTTGGATCCCTTATAAGGGAATTCTTCTTTTTCTTTAGCCATAATTAATATATATTACACAGATTTAATCAGCGTAATCTGTGGCTCAAAACTGCTCTAAGAAACTTAAATGGTTTTCGGTAAATAGCCTGATATCGTTAATACCGTACTTGAGCATTGCCACCCGTTCTACGCCCATACCAAAGGCAAAGCCGGTATATTTTTCAGGGTTATATTTTACATAGTGAAAGACATTGGGATGCACCATTCCACAGCCGAGAATCTCCAACCATCCTTCTCCTTTACATAAATAACAGGTTGTTGAATCTTGAGATAAACCGCTTCCTCCGCAGATTATACAGGATATATCAACTTCAGCGCTTGGTTCTGTAAACGGGAAGAATGACGGCCTGAAACGGGTTAATGTTTTCTTGCCGAATATTCCCTTGCAGAATATATCAAGTATTCCTTTTAAATGAGCAAAGGTTATATTCGTATCAATCATCAATCCTTCCACCTGATGAAACATAGGAAAATGAGAATGGTCTGCGTCATCGGGCCTGAAACATTTACCAGGTGCAATGATTCTTATCGGCGGTTTTATTTTCTCCATTGTTCTAATCTGCACCGGTGAAGTGTGACTGCGCAGAAGGAATTTCTTATCAGAATCGGTTAAATAGAATGTATCAAATGCATCGCAGGAAGGATGGTCAGCAGGAACATTCAAGGCTTCAAAATTATAATAGGGCGTTTCAATCTCAGGACCATAAGCAACATCAAATCCCAACCGCTTGAAAATATCACATATCTTAAAAAGGGTTTGATATAATGGATGATAATGTCCGCGATATTCACTTTTTCCCGGGATAGTTGGGTCGAATATAATAGAATCGGTTTTAGATTGAATGTTTTTGCTGATTATCTCGAGTTTCTGGTTGAATTCGGCAGTAAGATAATTTTTTACCTCATTAATCAACTGGCCTAATTTAGGTTTTTCGGCTGGTTCTACGGTTGAGATTTTCTGGGTGAACTGGCGAACGAGTCCTGCTCTGCCGAGATATTTGGTTTCAAATTGTTTCAGGATTTCTAACGTGCCCTTTGTCTGGGGTGTGATTTCTGAAAGTTCTGATAATGCTTTTGCTTTCAGTTGAGATAATTCTGATTCTAATATAGATAAAGACATAATAAATTAAACAACAGGATTTAACTGATTAAACTGATTAAGATACCTGCCCGACCTGCCTGCAGCAGGCAGGCTGGCATCCGGTCAGGCTGGAATACCCGTTAAATCCCGTTGTAAAAAGGAAATTCCTATACGATTGAATTTTTTCTAATTTTGGGTTTTAGCGATGGCAACTATTTTATCAAAAGTTGTTGGGTCAGTAATTGCCATATTAGAAAGTATCTTTCTATCTAGTACGACATTAGCCTTTTTCAAGCCATTAATAAATCTACTATAAGTTATACCTTTGTCTCTAAGAGCTGCGGTAAGACGAGTAATCCAAAGTCTTCTATAATCTCGTTTTTTCCTCTTCCGGCCGAAATAAGAATCAACCCGTGCTTTCATTACGGATTCTTTAGCGGTGCGATAAAGCCTATGTCTACCTTGGTCATAACCTTTTGCTAATTCCATTATTTTCTTGGTTCTTTTATGTCTGGCAACTCCTGTTTTTATACGCATATTATTCTCCTTATTCTTATTAATTTAAGCGACCAGTTTACTATTTTACTTGAGAAAAGAAAATCTTATAATATAACGCTCTAATGTCAAGAAAAAGAGGAACACGAATATCACGAATGGAACTAATACCACGAATAATATGAGGGTCGTTCATAAAAAGATTTCAATTATTCGTGTAATTCGTCTTTATTCGTGTTTATACTTTCCTATACAATCAAGCAAAATGGAGGAAAGATTATCGAACTACCTGCCCTGTTAGAAAGACCACTGGCAGAGATTATAGTAATAAGTGATAAGTTAAAACATAACTACAAGAATTTTCTAACGGGCTGTGAAGCTAACAAAACCTGCTACTGCCTGATATTATTTATTTGCGTATTCATTTCCTGAACCGCATTTTTGATAGCATCCTGCCAGTATTTTTCTTGAGGGTTTTTGTCCGCCAAAGGCGGATCTGCCGAAGGCACAGGGTAGCGATAAAAAGGCTGCATCCGATATGCGTATATAATACTTCGGCTGGCATTGATAATTGCGCCTGTCCCATCATTGTTAAAATAATCCTTAAGGTCTTCGGCTTTTGCACCTTGGGCCCCATAGCCGGGGACGAGGAAAAAGGTTTTGGGTAATAATTTCCTGATATTTTTTGCTTCTTGTGGGAATGTTGCACCTACGACCGCACCTATTGATGAATATCCGTTTGCTCCAATTAATTCTTTGCCTAATAGTTCTATTTTTTCTGCAATTAGTTCATATAATTTACGGTTGTCTTTGAGAATAGCATCCTGGAAATCTTTTGAACCGGGGTTAGAAGTTTTTAGTAGTATAAATAATCCCTTACCATTTTCTTGGCAAGATTTAATAAATGGTTCTAAGCTGTCGGTTCCTAAAAATGGGTTAACGGTAATAGAGTCGGCAGATGAGTTTTTAAGGTAAGCTTCAGCATACGCCTCTGCAGTTGAAGCAATATCTGAACGTTTGATATCAGCAATCACAATTAAGCCTTTCTGATGAGCATATTCTATTGTGTCAAAGAAACATTGAATACCTTCAGAAAGATATTTTTCATAAAATGCCGATTGCGGTTTAACAGCAACAACATCATTTTTTACAATGTCTATTATTGCTTTATTGAAGTTATATATGGCTTGAGCCGGAGATTTAGAGTTTGATAATATCTCTGCGGGGATGAGGTCGGTTTTAGGGTCAAGTCCAACACAGACACAACTTTTTTTATTACGAATAGATTCTATTAATCTATCAGCAAAGTTATTCATTAATAACTCCTTTAATTGAAAGCTTTCAATCTTTAACGTTTAAGTGTTTTGAGAGATAAACCTAATTCTTTGGCTTTTAATAAGTCACGCTGTCCTAATCTTGCTTTTATATCAAAATAAGAATTTCTAATAAGAGTTTTTTGAAGAATCGCTCCCCGTTCATGTAAATATGCCATCAATCGTCCATTTTCAACGGGGATTTTTATTGATAATTCTACTTGCCGGCTGTTGATAATTCCCTCTATTTTCCCATCTAATTTATCTAATCCAATCTTTTTTAATGCTGAAATAAGATAAGATTCAGGGAAGCGTTTCTTGAGTATTTCTAATTCAATTGTATCTGCCCGGTCAATTTTATTAAGCACAATAATTATTTCTTTATTACTACATTCTAACTGATTAAGAACTAAATTAACAGCGTCAATCTGTTGTTCTGCTTGTTTAGAAGATGCATCAACAATGTGTAATAGCAAATCTGCCTGACGGACTTCTTCTAATGTTGCATGAAATGAAGAAATAAGATGATGGGGCAGGTCTTTGATAAAACCAACCGTATCGCTTAAAAAGACTTTTTGTCCGCTTTGCAACTTCCATAAGTATGTCTTGGTGTCAAGTGTAGAAAAAAGTTTATCTTCGGTTAATACATTTAAATCAGTCAATGCATTCATCAATGTTGATTTGCCGGAATTTGTATAGCCGACTAACGCAATCGTGAACTCTTCCGAGCGCCTTGACACTTCAAGTTTTCGCCTGTTTTGAATTTCATTGATATCTTTTTTTAGATTGGTAATTTTCTGGAAAATCAAACGACGGTCTACTTCCAATTGTTTTTCACCGGGGCCTCTCATACCTATTTTAACGCCGCCGCTTCCGCCTAAACGGGAAAGATGACCCCATAGATGTTTTAAACGCGGCAAGTTATATTCTAACTGAGCCAGTTCCACCTGCAATTTAGCCTGTTTAGTTCTGGCATGAGTATTAAAGATTGCAAGAATTAACTCGGTCCGGTCAATTACACTGACATTTAAAACGGATTCTAAGTTTCTGATATGAGCGGGTGATAAATCGACATTAAAGATAATGCCATTAGCTTTTCTATCTTTTATTAGTTGTGCAAGTTCTTCAGCCTTACCTTTACCTATATAATAGGCTGAGTCCGGTTTATTTCTAACCTGGATGATTTGTCCTACTACAATTGCACCCGCTGTAGATGCTAAAAAAGAGAGCTCTTCTAAAGAAGCAATATTATTATTTTCCGAGTCGGATTTATCTCTGGATGATAAAATAACGCTTACCAGAATAACCTGTTTTTGATATACGGTTAGAATTGTTCTTATCAATTTATAATTAATCCAATTAATCCGAGATTATTTTGAAGTTAAGGTTGTTATTATTTATACAGTCCGATTTTAATAGAGTCAAAGATAATTATTAATAAAGTTTGACATAAGCATTTATAAAGGACATAATAACAAATCCGCTTTACAATAATTTTTATAAGGATATTATTTTATGAATGGCGAATTGTTAAGACTTATTGATAGTATTTATCGGGATAAGAAAATTGAACCGGAAGTTATTTTAAAAAGTATAGAACAAGCTATTTCTTCAGCTGTCAGTGAGCATTTAAGAAAAAAAGAACCAATTAAAATAACCATTGATCGTAAGACTGGTAAAATTACAGCTGAGGATGAAAATGGCGTCATTGATCAATCATTATGGGGGCGAATTGCAGCTCAAACTGCTAAAAGAGCAATTTCTCAGAAACTCAGAGGAGCTGAAGCTGAAGTTGTCCATGCTTCTTTTATTAATAAACTATATACCATTGTTAGCGGAACAGTTTTAAAGCATGACGGAAGAGACGTGATAGTAATGGTTGATCAGGTAGAAACGATTCTTGAAGAAAAAGAACAGGTGCCGGGAGAAACTTACCGATTTGGTAGCCATATTAAAGCTATCGTTTTAACTGTAAAAAAACAGGATGATGCAATTAGGGTGGTTATATCCAGAACACATCCTGAATTTGTAAGAAAATTATTTGAAATAGAAGTACCTGAATTAGGTAATAAATCAATTGAAATAAAGAGAATAGTTCGTGAAGCCGGTTTCCGGACTAAGATGGCGGTTTATTCTGATAATCCTAAAATTGATGCGGTTGGGGCTTGCGTTGGTGTACGAGGAATTAGAATAAAAAATATCGTGGAAGAGCTTGGAGATGAAAAAATAGATGTTATTAAATGGAGCGATAAACCAGAATTATTCATAGCTGCCGCCATGAAACCCGCAGAAGTTCAAGCTATAGAAATAGATACTGAAGTTAAGAAGGCTAAAGTTTTTGTTAGTCCAGACCAAATTGCTTTAGCTATAGGGAAAAAGGGACAAAATATCAGGCTGGCTTCTAAATTGACCATATGGGAAATAGATGTTGTTTCAGCAGACCAAATGCCTTCTGAGGAGACAGTCAAAGATAAAGAAGCAGGGATTAATACTGATAACAAAAAAGCAAGTAAAATCTAAAATTGATAATACTCCAAATTCTGAAAAATAAGATTTGATTTAAAGAATATATTTATTATAGGGGATAAAATATAATGCGGGCTTATCAGTTAGCTGAAAAATTAGGGCTTACTTCAAAAGAATTAATAATAAAAGCCAAAGAATTAAAAATTAATATCAAGGGTGGTGTTGCTAATGTAACTAAAGAAATTGAGGAAAAATTATGTAAAGAGTTTCAATCTAATAAAGTTGATAATTCCACGACAACTGATAATAAAAAATCGTTTTCTTCTGAAATAATTCCATCTTTAAAGCCTATTTCTTCTACACCAATACCAGTTCAATTATCAAAGAATATTTCAAAAGTTTCAGAGGATAAGCAATCGAAACAAACGGAAGCGTCTTCTATAATTCCGAACTTAACAAAAGATGATGTTTTAGAGGAAAAAGGCATCAGAGCATTAAGAGCAACCGAATTAAATTATTATTCTAAAGAGGTAGCAGAAAATACAAAAGGATTGAGAGGGAAAATTGTTGATAGACCTAGCGCAGTTAGATCTAACCCATTTATCAAAAAGACTTTTTTCTTTAAGAAGAAATCAATGGGGCAATCACATTCCCCAGTAGTTACTAAACCGGTCGAGCGAAAAATCATAGTTAGTAGTCGCATAACACTTAAAGAACTTTGTGAAAAAATAGGGATAAGGGCTAATCTTATTATAAAAAAACTGATAGAACATGATATAATGATGCAAATTAATGATTATCTGAGTGAAGATGCTCTTATTCTTATTGGACTGGAATTTGATTATGAGATTATTTGTGAAAAGCCCAAAGATGTTACCAGCCAATTAATTCATACTACTTCTGATAAACCAGAAGATCTTAAACCGCGACCACCGGTCGTGACTTTTATGGGACATGTTGACCATGGTAAAACTTCACTAATGGATAAAATCAGGTCTTCTAATGTAGCATCGACTGAAGCGGGTTATATTACTCAGCATCTTGGTGCATATGAAGTAGAAATCAACAATAAAAGAATAGTATTTCTCGATACCCCTGGTCACGAAGCTTTTACTCAAATGCGTTCACGAGGAGCAAATGTTACTGATATAGTTATCATAGTAGTAGCTGCTGATGATGGAGTGATGCCTCAAACCGAAGAAGCCATAAGTCATGCTCGTGTTGCGAATCTTCCAATTATTGTAGCAATTAATAAAATAGATAAATCAGATGCCAATCTTCATAAAGTAAAACAACAATTAAGTTCGTTAGAACTTGTGACGGAAGAATGGGGAGGAAAAACTATTTTCTCAGAGGTTTCTGCTTTAACTGGTCAAGGAGTCAGTCATCTTTTAGAAATGATTTTACTTCAAGCAGAAATGATGGAGTTAAAAGCTAATCCTAATCGCCGCGCTTATGGAACGGTCCTAGAAGCAAAACTTACTGAGTCACAAGGACCTCTTATAACTTTTATTGTCCAAAATGGCACTTTAAAAATCGGCGATATTATTACTTGTGGTGATACCCATGGTAAGATTAGAGCAATGTTTGATAGTCATTCTAATAATATCTTTAAAGCAGGACCGGTAACATTAGTACAGGTAAGTGGCATAGCGGAATTACCTATGGCTGGAGATAAATTTTATGTGGTCGGAAGTATTCAAACATCTGCTGAATTATCAGAGGCACATAAAGAACATAAAAAAGATACTGTTAGTTCTTCTCAACATACTACTTTAGACAATCTTTATGATAAGCTTGCACAATCTCAGATGAAAGAAATTAAAATTATTCTCAAAACCGATGTTCAAGGATCATTAGAAGTTATTTCGCAGCTGTTAAATAACTTTTCATATAAAGAGGTTAAAACGAAAATAATCCATAAAGGAGTCGGACAGATTAACGGATCGGATGTATTGTTAGCAGATGTTTCTGATGCAATTATTATTGGATTCAACAATTCTATAGAAGAACGCGCAAAAAATCTTGCATCCGAACATGGCATCGAAATAAAAATATACAATGTAATCTATGAGATTATTGAGAATATGAAACTAGCTTTAGAAGGACTGTTAGAGCCGGAGGAAAAAGAAGTTACCGTAGGAAAACTATCTGTCAGAAGTATTTTTAAAATCTCTCGTTTTGGCAATATTGCAGGATGTTTTGTTACAGAAGGGAAAATAGAAAGGTCATGTTTAGTTAAAGTACACCGTAATAATAATATTATTTATACCGGTAAGATATCTTCTTTAAAACGCTTCAAAGATGATGTGCGTGAGGTTAATACTGATTTTGAATGCGGACTGAAGCTAGAAGGATTTGATGATATTAATGTTGGTGATATAATTGAAGCATTTCAAATAGAAAAACAACTTAAAAAATTAGAACCTTCTTCTTAATTATTACATAGGGAACAGACACCCCCGAAGGTGTCATTCCTGCGAAAGCAGGAATCCAGACCTTTGGGCATACTAGATTCCCGCCTGCGCGGGAATGACAGAGGGGCGTTTCGCAAGAGTTCAGAAATTAGTATTACGCTATGAGTACTCATCGTTTGGGAAGAGTTGCTAAGGAATTACAAAGAGAATTAAGTCAGATTATTCTTTATGAATTAAGACAGCCTAATTTGGGATTTATTACTATTACAAGAGTTGAACCAACATCAGACCTCCAATATGCAAAAGTTTTTATCACCGTATTGGACGATGGAAACAAACGTAAAACAACATTAGAATTATTAAATAAAGCATCGGGTTATATTCATAGGGTTTTAGAAAAAAGAATTAGGATGCGTTATATTCCAAGACTTTCATTCCATTTTGATGATACTGTTGAAAAAGAACAAAGAATTTTTAGATTATTTTCCGAGATTGATAAAATGAATGGCACTGTAAAAAATGATAATAAAATTATTAATACGGGAAACGCAGAAATGATTGCAGAGACACAAAATCATTCTAAAGGGAAAAAATAATTAGTTTATTAGCTTATTTGTTAAAATTTTCTATAGATAAAATCATTACTTATGGATTAAAAAATAGCTTGGTATATACCAGCATTAGAAATATGAGGTAAAGCATTCAAGAATAACACCATATCATAAACATACATTTCATAATATTACAACAACTTATTTGATAGTGCTTCTGCATATCACACCTCCGAGGGATTTCATTGACATTTTTTTTGATTATGATATATTAAATACAATACAAATAAGATTATTAAATTTTGAAACTGTTGAAGTGCCGATGTTGATACTGTAGAATTAACACCGCCAGCATAGAAGAAAATTAATAAGATATGACAAATAGTGAAATTCTTAGAGAAACCAATAGTTTAGCTCGGTTAATATCTGAATTAAGTAAACTGCCCGGGTTAGGCGAACGTTCAGCCGAACGATTATCATTCCATATTTTGAAGATGCCTGATAAAGCCCGTCAGAATCTTGTTGATTCCATTCTTTCTCTTAACGATATTAAACTTTGCATAAGATGTTTCAATTTCGTCGGTAACAACTCAAGTGACTTATGCGATATTTGTAGAGATGATTCTCGTGATAGTTCTATTATTTGTGTTGTGGAACAGATTGAAGATCTTTGGAGAATAGAAAAAACCGTAATCTATAAAGGATTATATCATGTGTTACATGGAGTAATTTGTCCACTTGATGGTAAGGGACCCGAAGATATTAAGATTAAACAATTAATTCTACGGGTAAAAGAGAATAAACCCAAGGAATTAATTCTATCAACTAACCCAACGATAGAAGGTGATAATACGGCTTTATATATTCAGAAAGAATTAAAACCGTTTCAGATAAAAATCACTCGTCTTGGGAGAGGGATTCCAGCAGGAAGTAATATTGAATATCTTAATAAGGCGATTTTAAGTGATGCTCTTAGAGAAAGAAAAGAACAAGTATATTAAAACTATTACAAAACTAATATTTTGTCTCGGGTTTAACAGATTACTATGAATACAGAAATAATTATTTTATCTTAATTATATATGATACCTGAATCTGATCCCTTCCGATTTAAGACAGAATTACAACCCCGGCTTGAGCAAAGACAAAAACTGTCCATCCAGCAAATCCAAAGTATGGATATACTTTTATTGCCTACTCTTGAATTAAACGCTCGTATTTATCAGGAATTAGAACAAAATCCAACATTAGAAGTGTCAGAAGAATCGGAATTAAATTCTGCTGAAGATACTTCCAAAGAAGAAGATGTTTCGATAAAAGAAATTAAAGAAGATGCTGATTCTCCTCAAACGGTTGTAGACGTTCTTGATGATGAACGAGATTATACCTTCAAAAGGAGTTCATGGCAAAAAGAAGAACTTTCAAATAAGAAATTAGAAGCAATGCAGAATACACCTGACAAACCTGAAACTCTTCAGGATTATCTTCACTTTCAATTTCTTTTGATGGAATTGCCCGAACAAATGAAACTTATCGGCAAGGATATTATCTATAATATTTCTGACGATGGTTATTTAAGAACCACACTGGAAGATATAGCACAGACAAATAACACTTCTGTAGAATCAGTTGAGGAAGTATTGAGAATTATTCAAAAACTGGACCCTCCCGGTATTGGCGCAAGGAATTTAGCCGAATGCCTTCTTATGCAATTATCAGAAGACGACCCAAACATAGAACTTAAAAAGATATTGATTAATCAACACCTTCCCCAACTCCAACTTTATAAATTACCTCAACTATCAAAAATGTTAGGTAAATCGTTAGATGAAATACAACAGATAGCAGAAGAAATTAAGACTCTCAATCCTCATCCGGCAGCTGGTTTTTCATCCGAGGATATTCCTTATATTATTCCCGATGTTATTATTAATAAAGTGGATGGTTCTTATGAGATAAAAATCCAAAAAGAGTCTTTTTCTTCACTTATGATAAGTCAATATTATCGTCAGATGATTATCACGAAACAAGGCGATAAAGAAACGAGGGCTTTTATTCGTGAAAAGATTAAGGCGGGCAAGGCGTTAATACAGGCTGTAGCATTGAGGAAAATAACACTCAGGCAACTTGCTGAACAAATTCTTTTCTTACAACAAGATTTTTTTGATAATGGTATTAGACATCTCCGTCCTTTACGGATGAAAGAGGTGGCGGAAAATCTTAAGGTGCATCTTTCGACTATTAGTCGCACGATATCAAATAAGTATATTCAAACGCCACATGGTTTATTCAGCATAAAATCCTTTTTCTCTACCACAGCAGAAACAGCTGATGGGAATTCCTATTCCCAGCCTTCTATTCGCGCAGCAGTAAAAGAAATAATTGGAAATGAAGATAAAAATAATCCTTTAAAAGATAGCCAAATCGCCAAAGCATTGATAGAAAAACAATTTACGGTTTCTCGTAGAACGATTTCAAAATATCGTCAGATACTTAATATTCCCAGTTATAACCAAAGAAAGATAACGAAACCACAGATAGACACAGATGGACACGGATAAACCCAGATGGATTTTCCGCCAGAGGCGGATCAGCCTTTGGCTGAAATTTCTTCTTCTGTGTTCTCTGCGACTCTGTGGCTAATTTTTAAATGATAGAATTAGAAATTAAACAGGTTCGGGAAAAAATTACTCTTTTGAAGACAGAGATAAAGCGACTTATTGTTGGATATGATGAAGTTATTGACCAGATTATTATCGGTTTTTTATCGGGTGGTCATATTCTATTAGAAGGAGTCCCTGGTATCGGTAAAACTTTATTAGTTAAAACATTAAGCAGATCCTTAAACCTTAATTTTTCTCGTATTCAATTTACACCTGACCTGATGCCGGCTGACATTACAGGCACTAATATTATTATTGAAGATACTGATGGTAAAAAGAGATTCCAATTCCAAAAAGGGCCGGTATTTAATAATATTATTCTTGCTGACGAGATTAATCGCGCAACACCTAAAACTCAATCAGCCCTTTTAGAGGCAATGCAGGAACTGAGTGTTACTATTAGCGGCACCAAATATCCGATTGAAGCACCTTTTACAATAGTCGCAACCCAAAATCCGATAGAAATGGAGGGTACTTATCCATTACCAGAGGCGCAACTCGATCGATTCTTTTTCAAAATCGTAATGCTTCCTCCTAATTTAGAAGAACTTAACGAAATCGTCAATAGAACCACTACGGAAAAAATAATATCCATTTCTTCCTTGCTCAATCAAGAAGAGATTATAAAATGTCAGACCATGGTAAAACAAATTCCGATTGCCAGTAATTTAGTTGAATATACTAATAAATTGGTTCTTGCATCGCATCCGAGTAGCTCATATAGTGGACCGTTAGTTAAACAATATGTTCGATATGGTGCTAGCCCAAGAGCTGCTCAATCTATTATTCTGGGTGCCAAAGCATTATCTTTAATGCAAGGTAGAATGTATGTTAATCAAAATGATGTACTCAAAATGCTTTTACCTGTTTTTAGACACCGGATTATAATGAATATTGAGGGAGAAGCCGGCAATATTTCAATAACAGATATTATAAAGGAAATGGAGAAACAAATATCTTTATTAGATGACGACACAAAAAAAATATTATCTTTAGGAAAGTAATAGAATCAATGAATCGTTTAATACCTTATTTTACATTATCTGCAATCGGACACGCCCTTATTTTTATTGTATTTATCTTTACACCAGGAGGTAGGCAATGCTATCAAGATTCTACAGTGGCATTCTTGATTAAAGCAGACCTTTTAACCCATGATGTTACTGAATCTAAAAGAATTGACCCTGCTATTGATTTTGTGTCAACTCCATTACAAATTGAAACTCCTCCGGAAATATCATTTGTTACATTAACAGATTGGAAATCAACAAAATCCACTGAAGATTATGAGAATCATTCTGTAATTGATTATTCTACCGAAGCAAAACCGATTATAGAAGGTTCCAACAAATTACCTCCTTATCCAAAACTTGCCTGTCAACTTGGACAAGAAGGACTGGTTATATTAATGGTAGAAATAGACGAGAAGGGTATGGCATTAGATGTTAAAATTGTTCAATCATCCGGTTACAAATTATTGGATGAATCGGCTCTAAAAACCGTGAAGAAATGGGCATTTATCCCTGCCACTAAAAACGGCAAACCCATTTTAAGCAGGATAGAAATCCCTATTCGTTTTAAATTAACCTAATTTGATAATATTGTCGGGGCGTAGCGTAGCCTGGTTTAGCGCGCTTGCTTGGGGTGCAAGAGGTCGGTGGTTCAAATCCACTCGCCCCGATATTTTAATTTTAATTTCTTGATATAATCATAATAATTTTGTTTATAAGATAGACTCAATTTAAGATAATAATAACTTTTAGAAAGGATATTGTAATATGTCTTGGATTTGTCGAATTTGTGGTAGAAAACCAAGTACGGGTAATATGATTGTTTATCGTGGTTTAGCCAAGAAAAAAGGCGGCGTGGGTAAGAAGATTACCGGTATTAATAAAAGAAGATTCAAACCTAATCTCCAGTATGTGCGGGCAATTATTGATGGCAAAACAAAGCGTATACGAGTTTGCACACGATGCATTTCGGCAGGCAAAGTTATTAAACCAATCCGTGTAAAACAAACAGTCTAAATTAAAGAAGCCAATTAATTATAGAAAGGAGCGAGTATGCCAGGAATGGATTTTCTTAAGGATGAAATATCTGACCTGAAAAACAGAGGTGTTTTCTCACAGTTGAGAGTGATTACCGGCGAGCAACTGCCAACTTCTATAATAGATGGTAAGAAGGTAGTTAATCTTTCATCTAATAATTATCTTGGTTTGGCTACGCATCCCAAAATGCGTGAAGCGATGATAAATGCAACCAAGAAATTTGGAGTCGGTGCCGGTGCTGTTAGACCCATTATCGGAACGATGGATATCCATATCGAGTTGGAGAGAAAATTAGCCGCATTTAAACATATGGAATCATCGCTGGTTTTTGTGGCTGGAATAGCGGCAAATCGCGGTGTTATCCAATCGCTCCTATCCGGTAATAAAAATAAGGATAACGATGATAAATTCGTGGTTATCAGCGATGAACTTAATCATGCCAGTATTATTGATGGCGTTCGGCTTACTAAGGCAAAACGGTTTATCTATAAACATAAAGATATGGAAGATTTGGAGAAAAGATTAAAGGAAGTTCAAGGTGCACCGAGAATTATGATTATTACTGATGGTGTATTCAGTATGGATGGTGATATTGCACCGTTACCGGGAATCGCAAAACTGGCCAAGCAATATGGCGCATTTACTATGGTTGATGATGCTCACGGTGAAGGTGTTCTTGGCAGGAATGGAAGAGGCACAATTGACCATTTCAAACTACAGGGACAATGGGATATTGATATGGGCACAATGTCTAAAGCCATGGGATGTATCGGCGGTTATATTGCCGGCTGTAAGGATTTAACCGATTTCTTAATCCATACCGCAAGACCATTCTTGTTTTCCACCGGTCATCCTCCGGGAGTTGCTGCTGCCTGTATTGCTGCCCTGGAAGTTCTGGATACAGAAACCTGGAGACACGAAAAACTCTGGGAAAACACCAAGTTCTTTAAAGCGGAACTCTCAAAATTAGGGTTAAATATCGGCAAATCAGAAACGCCTATTGTCCCGGTTATTATCGGCGATGAAGTCAAAACCGTAGAATTCAGTAAAAAACTATTTGACGAAGGTGTGTTGGGATTCAGGATTGTCTTCCCGATGGTGGCCCGCGGTGCGGCAAGAGTAAGATGCATTATTACTGCGACGCATACCCAGGAAGAACTGCAATTTGCCATAGACAAAATTAAAAAGGTTGCACAGGAATTAAAGATTATTTAACCCCTAATGGAATGTCGTAAAGGGATACAGGATTTATGCGAGAACTGGAGTGCGGAATTATTCATTCCGCACCCCGAGTTCCGTAGATGGTTATACAGTTACTCCGACCTGCAGGTGCAAGTAGAGTAAACCGCTTCCATCCAGAGCCCATGCACAGAAGCATTTGTCCGCTGCTGGTGTTGCCACAAAGGCATCACACTTGGCAGGGTCACGCAGTCCGCTAAGCAAGGTCGCGTTAACCGTGTTCTCCTCGGCTATTGCCGAAGGATTGTTTCCCTGGCTGGACACCATTTGTCCGCCCTGGATAATCCTCTGCTGGATAGCCGTTTTGAGAGCGACCCGTTCTCTTGAGCGGGCGATGTTATAGGGCGCGCCGTCCGCATAGTCGGATGCCCTGAGGAAATCCACTGTCCTTTCATCGCCTACCAGATAGAAGGCCGCAATCGGTGCCACCGAGTAGCCCCGAATCTTATCGCCGGTGAAGCGAATCGTCCGGTCAGCCACCCTGATTGCCCAGAGGTCTTGTGCCGCATCCACTCGTTCCTTAAAAAACTTGGCTGCGACTCCATCAACCGTGGCAAATGCACGGTTAATCTTGTCGTTCCAGGTATTAAAGGAAGTGGTGAGGTTTTTAGCGTGAACGCCCCTGATGCCGCCTGCCGAGCGGTCGCTCTTGGAGACAAAGTCCGATGGCACAAATTTAGAAAACCCCTTGTTTGCCGGGGTAGCCATCTTGAGGATGAAAGTCCCGTCATCAGGCACTTTCGCCTGTCTGCGGTCGTTCATAACCTCAGCGGCTCTCTTGAGGTTTTCTGCCCAGCGCACCGGCATATCACCAGCCACCTCCCAGGTCTCAGGCACATACAGTTTCAGTTCAAACTTCTTGGTAAACATAACAATCTCCTTTTCTTTTGCCACAGAGACACAGAGGACACAGAGTCCGTTAGTTGGGCGAACAGTATCCATCTGTGTTTATCTGTGGTTTCTTATGTTTTGAGATTAGCAAGAGCATCTTAGCCTCAGGAACCTGCCTGCCGGCAGGCAGGTCCGGGCAT
Organism: Planctomycetota bacterium; assembly: GCA_043807745.1. Taxonomy (GTDB): domain Bacteria; phylum Planctomycetota; class MHYJ01; order JACQXL01; family JACQXL01; genus JAZDFP01. The sequence goes on along the minus strand of JAZDFP010000195.1, from coordinate 4,509 downwards.
CAGGTATCCCTACTGATGCACGGAGGATACATTCCTTAGGGTCGGACACCCTCGCTTCTCTCCATAGTATACTACCGATAACCCCCCACCCTTTTGGGGAAATATTTAAGATTTTTATGCAGATTCTCATTAGGCATTTGTCATTGGTCATTCCTGCCACAGGCAGGTTCGTCATTAGACATTAGTCATTAGGGCTTTCAGCCCTCTCTCCCTCCATATTTAAAGTCCAAGAATCGGAGTTTCCGCCGAAATATTTTGGATTTTAGTGAAAATATTTATTATCCTAAATTCGCAATTAGCCTTGCTCCCTCTATAGTTACATACGAAAAAAGGGGAAAGGTTATATGGGTATTTTGGATTTTTAGTAAGATTCTCATTAGGCATTCGTCATTGGTCATTCCTGCCACAGGTAGGTTCGTCATTAGACATTAGTCATTAGGGCTTTCAGCCCTTTCTCCCTCCATTATATTAAGTCCTGAGATGGCCAAATATGATATGGGAATTTGAGATTTTTATGCATATTCTCATCGTCTCTCTTCACCCTCTCATTCCCCGACACGGTATGTCGGGATAAAAGGCTGCCCTTCGGGGTTCTCGTCCCGAGACCCCTCTGGGTCGAGGGATAAGTCCCTGCCCGCTTCGCCGACCTTTCCGGGTAGCCCGGAAGGACAGCGAGGCGAGTGGGACTACACCCTCTAAACAGAAAAAGTGTTTTCCTGACACATAAGATAAAAAATTTGTAAATATTTATTGGCAGGGTTTTCTTATTTGCTATGCTATTTTCTCGGATTGGTATTCGTGGGACGCCATACTGAATTATAATAAATAAAGACAGGAGACAAAGATGAGAAAAGTCATTTCAGGGTTTTGGATAATAGTAGTATTGGCTACTTGTATTTTTATTATATGTCGTAGCAAACAAGATGATGCCAAAGCACATAATAATCTTGGGTATGCCTATGAAAAGTCAGGGGATTACCAGAAGGCAATAGAATCCTTTAAAGAAGCCATTCGTATCAAGCCTGATTTTGCCGAGGCGCATTGTAATCTTGGTGGTGCCTATGCAGATTCAGGGGATAACCGGAAAGCGATAGAATCCTATAAAGAAGCCCTTCGTATCAAGCCTGATTTAGCCGAGGCGCATTGTAATCTTGGAGATGCCTATACAGAGTCAGGGGATTACCAGAAGGCAATAGAATCCTATAAAGAAGCCATTCGTATCAAGCCTGATTTAACCGATGCGCATTATGGTCTTAGGCTTACTTATGCAAGATTAGGAAATTATCAAAAGGCAATAGAATCCTACAAAGAAGCCATTCGTATCAAGCCTGATGATGCCGAGGCACATAATAATCTTGGGGTTGCCTATGTAAATTCAGGGGATTACCAGAAGGCAATAGAACCCTATAAAGAAGCCATTCGTCTCAAGCCTGATTATGCCGAGGCACATTATGGTCTTGGAATTGCCTACATTAAAATGAGTAATCAAAGTAGTGCATTAGATGAATACAAGATTCTTAATGATTTAGATAAAGAACTCGCTAATAAATTATTTAATTTAATATACGGGAAATAAGGCGTTCGCAGAATTCGGGGGACACCCTTTGAGTGCCTCGTGGGACATATACTGAATTATTTCTGGATTCCCACTCTCGTGGGAATGACATTTGTGTCCCTCGGAAATACTCGGGATAAATAATCTGTGGCTTAATCAAAGAATTCCTCGCAGCTTGCTGCGGGGTCTAATCATTGCTTTTCTTGTCATTCCTGCGAAAGCAGGAATCCAGAAGAACAAAAGACTGGATTCCGCATCAAGTGCGGAATGACAAATTGTTCCTGACAATATTCGGGAATTTGATACCTCGCAGCTTGCTGCGGGGTGGTTCATTATTTCATCTAGAAAAAATCCACATACCTATACCCCTAATTAGCCTTGGTTGGAAGGGTATTTACCCTCTGCTCGTAGGGCATCTCGCCTCTGCTGGTTCTGTATTACCGGACTACTGGTAGGGTAATTCGGTTTTATTAGAGGTGTAATAGCCCTCTATTGGTAACCTAATTCGTCTCTACTGGTAGGGCAATCCGCCTCTACTGGTTCCGTATTACAGGACTATTGGTAGGGTAATTCGTCTTTACTGGTTTCTCATTAGGGAACGGCTGGTATGGTAATTCGCTTCTATTAGAAGTGTAATACCCGACGGTTAGATTGGTAATTACCCTCTACTCGTAGGGTAATCAGGGTCTATCCGTTCCTCATTACGGGGGTAGTAGAAGGTGATTAGGGGAGGGCTGGAAGGTAGATACACTCCTACCGGAAGGTGATGGGGTATCCGGGGGATAACCGGGGGGTATCCCCCTTCGGCTGGTTTTACAGGGGTGTTAAAATAGTGATAATCCTATGTATTAAATGTAGTTATATCAAAAGTTGGTATTTTAAACACTTTGTCTGAAGGTGCTAATTTATTGTATGGAATTTCAAAGATAAATCTGCCACGAAGGCACCAAGACACTAATCCTCCAAAGGCGGGCAGGGAATTCTTTGTGCCTTTGTGTCTTTGTGGTGAATAATTTATTGTATGGAATTATTCAATCCATAAGTTCTTTAAGAACAGATACAAAGGGTTTGTAAGGAATAACTCCCTTATTAATAGTAGAGATATAAGGAATCTCACCCAAACAACGAACACCGGAAATCCTTTCAATAACAACAGGGCTTGATTTTTCCGTCCATCCTTTCTTAATATTCTTATCATAATAATTCACAATAAATCCTTTTATCTTCACTTTGTATTGCCGTGCTGAATTAATCGTCAAAAGCGTGTGATTAATAGTGCCTAATGTCGGTCTTGCCACAATAATTAAAGGTAATCTCATATCCCTGATTAAATCAGCCATAAGATAATTCTGCTTTAGCGGCACCAATAATCCTCCGGCGCCTTCTACAATAATTCCCTGATGAGATTGTTTGAGTTTACGATAAGCCGATAATATCTTTGAGATGTTGATTGATTTATGTTCTAACTGTGCCGCAAATAAAGGTGCAATCGGATGACGAAAATAATAAGGATTGATAAGGTCTAATGAATCATTCAAACCCGTCTGTCGTTTAAGAAATATGGCATCATCTCTGCCGCCGGTAGAAACCGGTTTCATCACGCCGATATCATAGCCTTTTGAACGTAATATCCTGCAGATTCCGGCCGTGACAACACTTTTACCGATACCTGTATCAGTGCCTGTAATAAAATAAGAGAGAGGTTTCATAAATTATGATAGTTTGCCACAAAGACACTAAGGCACGAAGAAAATCCCGAAAGCTTTCGGGATTAATTTCTTCTTTGTGTCTTTGTGCCTTCGTGGCAGAATTTATGGAGTTTTCTTGCAATTATTACTTTTTATTTACATACTGATAATATATATGTCAATGTTTTAATCCGAGAAGTTGGTTAACCAAGGAGAAAATATGAGTGAAGCAGAGAATAAAATGACGCCGGTATTTATTGAAGCGTTTGATTTGGACGATGCCTGGTTTCAAGCACTCAGCAAAATTCTTGATTACGGACATATTTACACTATTACCCGTGGAAGTTTTGCCGGGCAGAGACGTCTGGAATTTGATTTCGCCTGTATCCAGATAAAACAGCCGTCTCACAGACCGATTATTCCCTTGATTCCGGAAGGCAGTAGTATCCCTGCTCCTACTTCGCTTGAGTATGTGGAGCAGTATATGAGTTACCTTTTAACCGGCGAAAAACAGCAGGGCGAGGATTATACCTACGGCGAACGGCTTGTATCACCCAGCGTAAAAGTCCCAACCGATGGTTCATTTCAAAGTATGCTTAAAGAAATGCCTCTTAATGTTAACCAGATTGAGGAAGTAATAAAAATTTATAAGACCCAAGGATTCGGAACCAATCAGGCAGTAATGGAAATCGGAATGCCGTCTGACATTAAACTGACAGACCCGCCTTGTCTTCGTATTATTGACACCCGTGTGCGATACGGCAAACTGCATTTTATCATTTATTTCCGTTCTTGGGACCTCTGGGCTGGGTTGCCATCTAATTTGGCAGGTCTTCAATTGCTTAAGGAATATATGGCATCGGAGATTGGTGTGGAAGACGGCGAGATAATCGCCAGTTCTAAGGGTTTACATCTATATGAATACACTTGGGAATACGCTCAGATAAGGACGCTCAAGACAATTCCACGGCTTAAACCTGTTACCCCGTTAGAAATATAATACTCTTTAGAAGATAGCCAAGCATTCTTAAAACTGCTTTGTCTATTCTTGATAGTATCTCTAACGGGGTTTAATATAAAAAGATAAATATAAAAACTTGACGTTCTCATTGAATAGTGTTATAATTTATTAATTACATAGTTAACTAAGTTAAGAAAGGAGAAACGGATATGGTAAGAATAAACAAATGGCAATTAGTAAGTATAGCAATAATGGTGCTTATTATATTTGTAATCGGTATTTCGATTACCAGTTGCGGCGGCGGC
>JAZDFP010000194.1:0-2305 GCA_043807745.1 Planctomycetota bacterium | reverse complement strand
CTCGGCAACCGCCGTGATGAGGGAACTATCCGTAAACACCAGAAATGTTTTGAGAAAGCACGAAAGCGTAACAAGTTTTTCGTGCGTCCGATTTTGGATTGGAATACAGGCGAAGTCTGGGAATACATCAAAACGAATAATCTGCCCTATTGCGATTTGTATGATAAAGGTTTCAAACGGCTAGGTTGTGTGCTATGTCCATTCTCAAGAGAGATTAAGCGAGAGGAATTGTACTTCCCTAAGATAGTAAATTGTTGGAAGTTAGCTTGCGAGAGAATAGTCAAAAAACGTTTGGCTTCAGGCAAGGAATACAAACATCAATTCCAGACTGGAAAAGAGCTTTATGACTGGTGGGTAAAAAGAGACTAATATGAAACTCACTGAAGAATATATCATAAAGGTTATAAACAAAGTCCAGAAGTGTTGGCGCAGAGAACATGGGTGGACTCCCAATGAAGGTGAAATCAGGCGGGTAATTGAGATAGAACATGGAATACGAAAGGAGGCAAAATGAGAATGTTAAAAAGATGGTATCAGAATATCTGGTGGCTGTTAAACCATCCACCAACTTGTATAACAAATTGTATAGATGCGAAGTGTGATTATTGTGGCGCAGAAGTTGCTGTGTGGCAATATATAGGTTACTTCTCTATTTGCTATAACTGCATGAAGAAAGCATTTGATAAAATACTAAAAGAGTAAGGAAATGAAAGTTACTATTCAAACTGATATACCAGCTACAGATAGTCAGGTAAGGTTGATTGCCAGATTATGTACTATACTGAGGATAAAAGACCCCTTAGAAGAAAAGCCGATGTCTATGGCTGAGGCTGGAAAGTTGATAAATAAGTTGATAAGACAGGTTAAGGGAGGATAGTTATGAAAATAATAGTTGACCTTGACGGCGTGGTTGTGCGTTATGACTTCAAGGCACTTGTTTGGGAATACTTTAGAATTGATATTGAGGAGAAGAGCATATTTGCCTATGACTTGCCTGATGTTCTTGGTGTAGCCCCCGTTATGATAAACACTATGTTCAAAAAGCAAGTTTACGGCAAACCGAATTTTATTGAAGGTGCACTAGATACCCTCACGGAATGGCTATTTGGTAGGCATGAAATACTTATTTATTCCAATAGGGTTAAGTATATGCAGCGGGAGGGATTGGAGAAGTGGCTTGTGAAGTGGCAAATTCCGTTTAGCTATATTGATGACGGGTATGGGAAGTATGACGTGCATATTGACGATTCCCCTGGTAAACTCATGGCAACGGATAGCAAGGTAAAACTACTCTATACTCAACCCTGGAATGAACGATGCTTGAATATTACAAAAACTTTAATCAGAATTCGTAATTGGAAGGAGATTAGAAACTATGTGTAAGCATCACTTTGTCTATCCTGAAGACCGCCCTGAAAATTATAACCCTGATGGGCAAACGTTAATCGGGCGGTGTAAATGTGGGGTAACTCAGCAAGCCTATGGAATGCACTGGGCTATCCCGGTATGTGAGGAATTTTTAGACCGAAACAAGCGGATGGAAATAACGGGGATAGTTGACAATCTTAGCATAAAGTGGTAGAATAATAATATGAAGAAGGCGATTTGTCCGATAACGAAGAAGGTATTCGATTGTCAGAATTGCACAGCGATTAAAGATGAGGCTTGTGTCTATTGGGAATTCGATGAGTGCGTTGACCATACTTTGAAATTCTTACGGGAATTAGTTGAAAAGGAGCAGAATGAAAAGAAGTAAAATAGTCTTAATTGAATGGGTGGATACGGGGGTTATTCATGGGTGGCAATGCCATGATGATATTGAGGATAGTATTACCCATTGTTGTAGTGTAGGATTCCTGATAAAAAAAGATAGCGAAGGTGTAACCATTGCTTACGCCATGAGTGACCAGGGGCTTATCATGGAGAGAAAAACTATTCCCAATGGATGTATCACTAGAATAAGGGAATTGAGGGTGAGATAAATGTTATTTCCTAGAACTATTGAATTAAACGGTAAGGATGTTCTGGTTGATGATACCCAGATGGTTGGTTACAAGGAACACATGACCCAAAACCATCGTATCTTGTTTTTGAGTGGAATTATCACTGGCGAGATGGATTCACAGAATCTTTTAATGGCATTAGATACCCTATCACATGACCCGATAAGATTGGTTATTACATCTCCGGGTGGGGATTTAGACTCAGCATTTTTGTTCTACGATACCATAAAGTTGATAAAATCGCCTATTGAAACTGTGGGTAGATATTGCGCATCGGCGGCTGCCATGCTATTGGCAGCCGG
>JAZDFP010000193.1:0-4897 GCA_043807745.1 Planctomycetota bacterium | reverse complement strand
TTTATTTTCATCCCTGCCCAGATGGATATTCAAGCCCACCCGTTCAAGGATTATAACTGAACCACCGGTTTGCTGTCCGAGAGAAATAACCAGTTCCGGTTGATATTTCTTAATGGCGTTGATTATCAATCTGCCGGCTTTACCGAAGACTACCGGTAATCTCATACCGATAATCCGTGTTCCATTAATCTTTTTACCCTGTAGTTTTTTGACTACTTCCCAGGAGGGATTAATGGTATCATTGTTAAAAGGCGCGAACCCGGTAATCAGTATTTTTCTCTTACTATTCTTCGGCATAGGTTTTATGTCCTGCATAATTCTAATTTATCGTATAGAATTTCAAAGATAAATCTGCCACGAAGGCACCAAGACACTAAGAATTCTTTGTGCCTTTGTGTCTTTGTGGCAAATTATCATAATTTATTTGAGACTAATTCATTAATAATATCCATTACCTGTTCTTTTGTCTTGGAATGGACTACTTTGTTTCTTAATGTTTTTATGCCCGCTTCGCCGACCTTTTCGGGTAGCCCGGAAGGACAGCGAGGCGAGCCGATAATTTTTCTGGTATACCAGTAGAAAAACTTACGGAAGATAATGACGCCGATTCTTTCCCCGTGATAATCACAGCAAAGATTGAAATGTTTAATCATAGTATCGGCAATTTTATCCAAAGCAGGCGCCGCAGACAATATTCCGCTTTTCAGGAATTCGGCTGTTTGCGGAAATATCCAGGGGTTACCTAAAGCACCCCGGGCTATAGTTACTGCATCACAACCTGTTTCATCAAACATCTTCTTGATTAACTGCGGTGAAAGTGCGTCGCCACTGCCTATGACCGGTATATTCAGCGCTTCCTTGACCTTCTTGATTATCCGGTAATCCACCCTGCCGCTATAACCTTGAACCTTGGTTCTGCCGTGGATAAACAAATACTTTATTCCGGCATCCTGGGCATATAAAGCCACATCTACGGCATTGATGGAATCATCATTCCAGCCGGAGCGTATCTTTAAACTGACCGGTTTTTTAGAGTGCTCCACTATAACTTTGAGTATTTCCCTTAATTTCTTGGGTTCTTTAAGAAGACTGGCACCTTCGCCTCTCTTGATTACCTTAGGGACAGGACAAGCGGCATTAAAATCTATAATCTCAAAGTCATATCCATTTATAATATCCATTGCCTTCAGGATATATTGCAAATCTGCACCCAGCAACTGTATGCCTAAAGGTTTATCAGCCTCAATGGTTGTTATCATCCGAAATGTTTTTCTGCCCCGATAAGCCAGAGCCCGAGCGCTAATCATCTCCAAAAATGCAAATTCACAGCCCAGAGAACGACTAATCGTCCGGAAAGGAAAATCACTCACGCCAGACATCGGAGCCAGAATAATCGGCGCTGATAATTCTATATTGCCAATCTTAAACATAAATTGAAGCCATAGATTACACGGATTAAACCTACTACTACCTGCCCCGTTAGAAGCGAACACAACCAAAGGAATAATCTTTTGAGTAAGTCTAATTACTCACTATTGGACGCTTCTAACTGGCTGTGAAGCTAACAAAACTTACTACTGCATTCTATCTTCTAAATCAATTTGCATCAAGAAAAATTAGCCACAGAGGCACTAAGCTGAAACAATTATAAGGAAATCCCGCCCTATTTTTATTGACAATCCTGATTATTTTATATAGATTATCTTCTATTATAAATAAGTAATTAAAAAGGAGGTATTATATGTTTAGAACAAAATTATTAATAATTATAGCGGCTGTATTATTTATCGGTTATGTTATTACATTAAATTGCAGCGGTTGTGGTGGCGGTGGCGGTTCAAGCGGCAGCAGTGATGGTAATCCAACCGGCACAGCCCCATCCGCACCAACAGGTGTCACAGCCACGGCGGGAGATAAAGAGATAATCATCAATTGGAATAGTGTCACGAGTGCAACTTCTTATAACATTTACTGGTCAACAACTTTAGGTGTTAATAAAACGAGCGGCACGAAGATTAACAATGCCACGAGACCATACACACATACAGGTTTGACCAATGAAACCACCTATTATTATGTGGTAACAGCTGCAAACAGCGATGGCGAAAGCAGTGTATCAAGTGAGGTAAATGCAACGCCATCTGTTACACTTCTTCCCGCACCAACAGGTATCACAGCCACGGCGGGAGATAAAAAGATAACCATCAATTGGGATATTGTCACAAGCGCAACTTCTTATAACATTTACTGGGCAACAGCCTCAGGCGTTAATAAAACGAGCGGCACGAAGATTACCAGCGCCACAAGACCATATACACATACAGGTCGGACCAATGGAACCCCCTATTATTATGTAGTAACATCTGAAAACATCGATAGCGAAAGCAATGAATCAAGCGAAATAAGCGCCACGCCAAGAAGTCCCTGGACAATTTCCGCCATAGACACTACCGGAAATGTGGGCGATTACACTTCTATCACAGTGGATGCCAATACAAAAGTGCATATCAGTTATTATGATATTACAAATCAGAAACTCAAATATGCCACGAATTTATCAGATAGTTGGGTAATGACTCCGGTAGCCGATGCACCCACCACCGCTTATGGCACATCAATAGGAATGGATACTAACGGAAACATCCATATCGCTTATGAAGGAACAGGTGGGGATTTGATGTATGCCACAAACTCATCAGGGAGTTGGGTTCCCACAATTGTTGAGGGTGGAGCCTGGTCATCCGACGTCTCCCTGGCTTTAGATTCTAACAACAACGTTCATATAAGTTATTTTACCGCTGTTGGTTTTGACCTGAAATACGCCACTAATAGCGGCGGCCCATGGACAACTTTTATCATTGTGAATGGCGGAGCCCTTGGACCATTACCCGGATATTCAACTTCAATCGGCATTGATTCAAGTAATAATGTGCATATCAGTTACTATGATGATTCATCACCTGATAGTATCAAATATATTACCAATGCCTCCGGTTCCTGGGAGATTACACCAATAACCACCATAGGTTTTGCGGCCGGATGGGAAACTTCTCTGGTTGTAGATTCCAGCGACGATGTTCATATCTCTTATTATGATTGGAATGATGATGCCGTAAAATACGCCACCAACTCATCAGGCACCTGGCAGACCTATACTGTAGATGACACCTCCGGTAATGTCTGGGATGCAGCCATTACTGTTGATTCCAATAAATATGTGCATCTTTCTTATAGCTCGGCTAGCGGATTTATGTATGCAACCAATGCCAGCGGTTCATGGGTTATATCCAACGTAGATGCGTCATGGACCGGGGGTGGCAGTTCCATAGCCGTAGATAGCGGTGGCGGGGTTCATATCAGTTACAAAGACGGATATAACGATGATTTGAAATATGCTACAAAATAATTAGTAAGAAAACCACATTCCTTACGGGATACTACTCCACGAATCCTAACGTCCCGTCTGGGCGGGATGTCTTTGTGGTAAATATTTTTATACTTTCCTATGATTGGATGAATTTATCAATAGAGCGAGCCGCTATTTTGCCCTGCCCCATCGCTTCTATCACCGTTGCCGCACCGGTTACTATGTCGCCTCCGGCATAGACTCCCTTTTTGGTGGTGGCTAATGTCGCAGGGTCGGCATTAATATTACCCCATTTGTTGAGTTCTATCTCAGGTGTGGCTCTTAAGAGTAACGGATTAGGTCCATTGCCGATTGCCATTACTACCGTGTCCACTTCCATCTCAAATTCAGAGCCCTTAATAGGAACCGGTCGGCGTCTGCCTGATTCATCCGGTTCGCCTAACTCCATCCTGATAGATTTTATACCGCAGACGCTGCTGTCTTTACCCAAGATTTCTACCGGATTGGTAAGTAACCGGAAATCAATGCCCTCTTCACGGGCGTGGTGAACCTCATCCTTTCGGGCTGGTAATTCTTCATCTGAACGGCGGTAGACGATATAGACTTTCTCGGCGCCCAATCTCAATGCGGTCCGGGCTGAATCCATTGCGACATTACCGCCCCCCACCACTGCTACTTTACGGCTCTTGATTATCGGCGTATCATATTCAGGGAAAAGGTATGCCTTCATCAGATTCACCCGCGTGAGATATTCATTGGCAGAAAACACGCCGCAGAGATTTTCACCCGGGATATGCATAAAGAGCGGTAAGCCCGCACCGGTTCCGACAAATACCGCCTTGAACCCTTCGTTGAACAAATCATCTATTGTGGCTATCTTACCGATGAGCATATTGAGTTCTACTTTTACGCCTAACATAGAAAGATAATCCACTTCGGCTTGGACAATTGCCTTTGGCACTCTGAATTCAGGGATGCCGTAAACCAGGACTCCGGCAGGTTTATGGAGCGCCTCAAATACGGTTACGTCGTATCCTTTAAGGGCAAGGTCGCCGGCACAGGTCAGGCCGGCCGGACCTGAACCGACTACGGCTATTTTTCTATTCTTCTTTTCGGGGATATCAGGTATTTTAATAGCATTATTATTGCGTTCAAAATCGCTCACGAACCGTTCCAATGCGCCGATTGATACCGGTTTATCTTTTTTACCAACGATACATAATTTCTCGCACTGGTCTTCCTGAGGACAGACCCGTCCACAGATTGCCGGCAAGGCATTAGTTTGTTTTATCCTTCGGGATGCTTCAACGAACTTATTCTCGCTGATTAACTTGATAAATTCAGGAATGGCAACCTCTACCGGGCAACCCTTGACACAAGCCGGTTTCTTGCATTGAAGACAACGATTTGCCTCTTTGATGGCAATTTCCGGGGAATAGCCGAAAGGCACTTCGTTGAAAGTCTTAATCCGCTCCTGCGGTTTTTGTTCCGGCATCTTCTGACGCTCTATTTTCTCTTTAGGCATAAATA
>JAZDFP010000192.1:0-5137 GCA_043807745.1 Planctomycetota bacterium | reverse complement strand
GTTTCTGCTGTCTGTGGCTATCTGCCTGGTGCCGTTCGGGCGCATCGCGGATATCTACGGCCGTAAGCGTGTCTTCACATACGGCATCGTGATTTACACGATTGCCTCGCTCCTGTGCGCACTGACTCGGTCCGCCGAAATGCTTATTGGACTGCGCATCGTCCAGGGTGTGGGCAGCGCGATGTACGCGGCCACCGGTATCGCTATGCTCACCTCGGTCTTTTCACGCGAGGAGCGGGGTAAGATGTTGGGCGTCAATGTCGCCGCGGTCTACCTGGGTCTTTCGCTCGGCCCGTTCATAGGCGGCATTATCACTCACCATTTCGGCTGGCGCTATCTTTTTCTGGTAACCACTCCGTTCAGCCTGCTGATTATTGCCGTGGTCTTCTGGAAATTACGGGGTGCCGAATGGTCAGAGTCAAAAGGCGAGCGTTTTGATATAGTCGGCGCCGTCTTTTACGGTCTCATTCTGGTCGCGTTGATGTACGGGTTCTCCATACTGCCGGATATCAAGGGCGGGTTACTGGTCCTGGCCGGAATTATGGGGTTTATCCTGTTTATCAGTTTGGAATCCAGGTCGGCGGCCCCGATGATAGATGTAAGCCTCTTCCGGGGCAATAATGTGTTTGTGTTTTCCAATCTGGCTGCGTTGATTAACTACAGCGCTACGGCCGGGACGGCATTCCTGTTGAGTTTTTATCTGCAGTATATCAAAGGGGTTGACCCGCAGCATACAGGCATGATACTGGTCGCCCAGCCGGTAGTTATGACGCTGGTCTCGCCGTTTGCCGGACGGCTCTCGGACCGGATTGAGCCGCGGCTGGTTGCCTCAGCCGGCATGGCTCTGACCGCGCTGGGATTATTCATGCTCGTCTTTCTGGGCCAGGCAACCGGACTTGAGTATATAATTATCGCGCTGGTGATTCTGGGAATCGGCTTCGGACTGTTCTCATCGCCCAATACCAATGCGGTGATGAGTTCGGTGGATAAAAAGGCTTACGGCATCGCCTCAGCCACGCTCGGTACGATGCGGTTACTGGGTCAGATGTTCAGTATGGGTATCATGATGTTTTTATTCGCATTATATATGGGCCGTGTAAAGATTACGCCCGAATATTATCCGGAGTTTATGGTTAGCATGAAGGCTGCCTTTATCATTTTCACGGCGCTGTCCTGCGCCGGCGTAGCGGCATCAATGGCAAGAGGGAAGGGGCGGTGATACAAAGCGTAGCCCCCTGTAAGGACACCTCCTGATAAAACCCGTTAAACACTTGACTCGCAAGGCAGAGTTTCTGTAAAGTGGTCTCGTATAAGGGTGGATAAATTACTGTGGTTATTTTAGAGAAACAGTGCCTGCTAAACGAGGAAAATAGCCATGTAGGAGGTAAGGTGTGTGTCACCTGTCAAAGAAAATCAACACGGTTAAGATCTTGGAAAATTTCCAGATAGGAATAACAATGGCTAATTAAATAAAATACGCTTTTGGAATAATAAATAAGGAGGATATTAATATGCCAAAATATAAAAGAATCATTGTGTTAATATCTATAATTGGAGTTATGGCAACATCTATGATTAGTGTTATAACATCCTGTTCATCTTCATCAGCAGATACACATATTGAGCAAACTAATAAGGGGACGAAAAATATTAAAAAAGAAAATGCTAAAGATAATGATAATTATAGGAAGGCAGTAATAGAACAGAGTTTGAGACAGGAACTATCAGACGCTAAAAGGCGAACAAAAAAGAATGTGGTTTTCTGGCTTTGTGCCATTTCTATGGCGCAAGACGAGTTTAAGAAACAACGCGTCAAAGACCAAAACAAAAATGGGATAGGAGAATACGCGTCAAATACCGAATTAATTGATTTTCTGAAAGCAGAAAGAGAAAAGAAAAGCGAATTTAGCAAAAGGCTGTTACTAAATGATTCTGATATAGGTGAAGGAGGCAATTTTATCAGGGATGGAATAATGTTTATGTATTTACACAGAATATTTATCCCTGAAGAACCTGATATGCAGGAGCAATATTGGTTAGCCAGGGCAATCCGAGACCCTAAGGACCCGTTGGCAGAGTTCGGTCTGCCAGAATTCCAACATATATTCCGAGAAGCATCGTCTCAATTGCGCCGAAGTTATTTTTATTATAATAAAATTGATATGATATTTTATACCGATTGCGATTTATCGGAAGCGTTTGAGCTCGAACTTGGTCTTGATAAAGATAAAGAGTATCAAGATCCATGGACATTAAAAAGAATATTTTTTGAAGAACCATTCAAGAGTCCTATTAATACAGTAATCTGGAAAGTATTAGGTATGCCCCATTAGGGTGCAGAAGTGTACTTCTGGTTCTCGTGTGTACCTGCGACACGCATCTGAATAAACCAAAAATACTCTCATATCTGTTAAGCAATAAAATTAACTATACATATTAACATACAATAGAGGGAATACCCCCATCCCCCCTGATACCTAATAGATATCCCCCCTACCTACTAATGGATACCCCCTATACCCCTATCCCCCATATAGATAGCCCCTATCCCGCCTATAGATAGCCCCTATCTCCCCTATAGATAGCCCCTATCTCCCCTATAGATAGTCCCTATCTCCCCTATAGAGATAGAGTATATAGGCGTCTGATATTTGAGTTTTATGTTATGCCTGTGGTTGGTCTGACTGTCTGAGTAGGCGGGACACTTCCCTTTTTCATAACTCATTTCAATATATATAATTAAATTAACGGTTTTCGGAATTTTCGGATGCAGTCATCTTTAACGTCTCTGTGCCAGAGGTCCTGCCTTCGGCAGATCCGCTGCGGCGGACAGATCCGCCTTTGGCGGAAGTGTGATTGTGTTGCGACCATAATCAAAAATAGACTTGCCACTAAGGCACAAAGGCACAAAAAATAGTACTAAAGTACTTCATAGTGACTTGGTGTCTTTGTGGCAGAATTACTCGGACGGGGTAGAGGAATAAGGGATGGCTATATTCTGAATTCAAAGAGTTTTGAGAATTCGTCCCGTAAAGAGATTAATTCTTGTTCAGAGATGTTTATTTCTGGTATTTCATATATTTTATTGTCAGTCCCGACAGACTTTGTCGGGACCAATACCAGAAATCTTATGTCGTTTTTGTGAACCGATTCTTTGATTTTCAATAGTCTCTTGCGCATTAGAATCAAGGCAAAGAGATACTTGACCTGCGATTTTAATTTGGTATCAGTCGTATTAATCAACTCTTTTTCAGGTTCTTCATCCGCAATATTTTCTGCAGGTGCTTCCGGCTCAATAAAGAGGTTATCAAAGAAGTTTAGCAGAATCTGGCGGGGAGTTTTGGGCGGTTCGGGCAAAGTAGTTATTCTGGTCCGCCAGAACGAAAACGGCGGTTCTTCACCTGAGGCAGTCCTTTTCTCCCAGCAATTGGAGCAAAAATCCTGGCGCACTAAACGCGATTCGCCAGTTCCCGGGACATAACCTGCCTCTTTGGGCTTCTCTACGTTGAGGTTATGCGCCGACTGGAATAATGCCGAAAAATAATCATTCCCGACTTCAATAGTATTGGTGCAATTTTGACAGTGTTTGTTGGTTTTTTCAATCTGCCACATTGTTACATCCAATCATCCAGCCATAAGATAGTTTCAGTAAATAACGGTTCAAGTTTTTCCACATCTCTTTCTATCCGGCGGGAGATCTTTTTGTCAGTCATAGATTCCACATTAATGATAACATTAAATCTGGCGCCGTGGTAGGCAGCCTTGGTAAGTAACACAGCGACATTTATATCGCTTAATAGTTGAGCAGGTAGAAGTTTACGGATTTTGACTATCTCCCTAAGATTCTCCTGGCAGAGATACATTGTCTGATAAGGGACCTGGGCGGCGGATTTAAGAGCATTATTAATTGTTTTACGGCGATTGAGTATATAATGCGGGAGTTTATAACACCGGGAGACCTTATCATAGGCTAAACTATCTGCTTCGGCGAGTTCTAACAGTCGCAGATAATTCTTATGGAAGACTCCTTTTGCCTGTTTGATAATGCGGTAATTGCCGGAATTATGAGGGACTTTTTTCATGGTAATACCGGCGGTCATGGTTCCTAATGCAGAGGCTAAGGCAGCCGTATAAGCCGAAACGCTGCCGCCGCCGGGCGTCGGCGTGGCAGCGCCTATCATATCAAGATACTTCAGTAAACTAAGTTTTTTATACATATCAAATTATGTTCCTATTCTTATAAGGGTTGTTTGATTATCAACATTGTCGCCTATTTTAATGGAAATATCCTTAATAATACCGTCACAGGGAGAATCTATTTCATTCTGCATCTTCATCGCTTCAAGGATAAAAAGCATATCGCCTGTTTTCACCTTATCACCCAATTTAATTTTAAGGTCAACTATCTTGCCGGGCATCGGAACGGTTACATCAAAATTGGAAGTTTCGGTGCCTGAGGCACCTGCCTGACTTTGGTCAGGCGGGGTTACACTGTTTGCCTTTGGCTGAGATGATGCTTTTTCTTCTTGCCCGCCCTGTCGGGCTGGAATCTTAACTTCTTCCTTAACTGATTTAGGCTCTTCAACCGAAACCTGTTTATCTGCCTGAACCGACGCTCGTTCAGGCGAGGTTGATTCTATCTCGCCCTGATGAGATACTTTTACTTCATAAGTTTGTCCGTTGACGTCTACCACTAAAACATCTTTTTTATCGTTCTGCGATGATGGAGAAACATTAACGGCATATTTTTGGTTATTTAATTCAATAAAAAGGCTATTCTTTGCTGCCCCATTTTCTGTTTGTTTATTATCGTCAATAATTGAAGAATATAGATTGTCTTTTTTATCTGCGATGTCCTGCCAGAATCCTTTAGCAATAAGGGGGAAAAGGGCATACGAAAGGAAATTCTCATCCGTAGGTTGCTCTAAAAGTCCCAAATTATTGACCTCCTCAACAGATTTATTCCATTCGGGTGCAATAGAATCTGCCGGACGGTTATTAATCGGTTCTTCGGCGCCTATGGCTTTTTTCTTTATTCCATCATCAATAATTCCCGGAGGATGGCCATATAAGCCCTTGATATAATCTTTTACTTCCTTAGAAATCATTTTATATCGTTCACCCATAACCACATTAA